>NZ_JAAKYA010000064.1 GCF_011044775.1 Limisphaera ngatamarikiensis
GGCATGCGCGGCGGCTGGTGGCGCGGGTGGAAGTGGCGGTCAGCTGGCTGGACTGGTGGCACCAGTGGCAAGTGCGCTGGTGGCGGGCCGTGGCGGCGGAAGCGGCGGTGCCCTCCGGCTAAACTGGAGCCACGGCCCGAACCCCGCGCGCGCGCCGACCGCCCGCCCCTGGCGGCCAGGGCGGAGCATGCCCGCATCTGGGAAAAAGACCACCCTGGCACGGCCCTGCGGCCCTTCCGGCGCCCGGACGACCCCTCCCCGATGGGCCCCAGAGCCCTCCCAGGTCTCGTTTAGAGACTCCTCCGATTCGAAAACACCCTTTGCACCCCGCCCCAACGGCTGGCTAAGGATTCAGGCGTCCCGCTTAACGCGTTTTGCATGCCTGGCTGACCTGACGGTTGGAGTTTACACCTCCCCGGGCCGACAGGGTTGGCAAGGCGGTTCGACCGGGAGCCGTGGTGGCGTTGTTTCAGCAGTCCATGCCGGGTCCACTTTGACTCCGGAACGGGTTCTCCCACTTGCACTTGTGCTGCCGGAGCGAGCCTTGGATGCGCGGAGTCGTTCTGCGAAGTTGCTGCGAAGCCCTGACGCTGAGTTGTTGCAGTGCTGATCCCCGGTGCGTTAACGAGGTATCTTCGAACTGGCGATGCATTTGTCAACTCGCCCGGAGGGACTCTTCGGATCGGGCTTCCGCTATTTGGTGGCACCGTGGTCGGTGGATCTTCGGGTGCGGCAGGGCTTTCCGACCGGTTCCGCTCGGGCCGGGTTGTGCCGGGGGCGGGCCGGGCGCGGTGTGGGCGGTGTGGAGTTTACGGGGCCGGGTTGGGCGCTGCAGGGGCCGGGCGGAGATGGGTTTGGTTCCAGTTCACCACCGCGTCGAATTTGGGGGAATGATCCTGGCTGGCGCCCTCCAGCAGGCCCCAGCTACCCCATTTGGAGTAGGCTCCGCAGGAGGCGAACAGGCAGCAGAGGTCGCCTCCGGCAACTTCAAGCCAGGCGTCCAGGTAGGTTTCATACAGGCGTCCCATGGCAGGGTGACGGTTGGCGGCCGTGAGGAGTTGGGTCAGTGTGTCGTGATTCTCGGCTCCCTGAACTCCGACGAGGTGTTGACCGGCCTCGTAGGCGATGAGACGTAGCCCGTGACGTTGGGCCAGGTCGCGTTGGGCGCGCATGTGTTGGACGGCCTCCGGGATGGAGTGGCGGCGCAGATGATCGAACAGCTGGTCCAACGACCATTGGGCAACCTCGTCGGCCGGTGGCGTGGATCCGGAACGCTGCGGCGCGACGTTGAGGGAGAAGTAGGGGGCGATGGCCAGTGCGTCGAAGTGGCGGGCGCTGTCGCGGAAGGTCAGGATTTGTTCGGTCACATGGGGGTTTGCGGCCTGCGAGGCGATGACGCGGACGATGCGACTGCGCTTGCCAAAGACCTCCTCCCAAATTTGGTGGATCTGGCGGGATCGCCAAGCGGTGAAGCGCCAGGCGGCCTCCCAGTCCTTGTCGGAAAAGCCAAGGCGCCGTCCTTCGGCGGCGGCGTACCGGTGCTGGGCGAAGATGGAGTTCCAGACCTCGTTGGAGTATTCGACATAGACGACCAGGTCGCTGCGGAGACGGTCGCGGACAAGGCGTGCGAACTGGCGGACGTACTCGTCGTCGGCCTGATGCGGCATGCAGAACCAGGGGTTGGCGCCGAGGCGATTGCAGAGGTCGACCATCACTTCGACGGGCACACCGCGTTCGCTCCAGGTGGCGTGCGACAGGGTGGGCCGGTCGGCCCAGGAACGCTGGCGGGAATTGTTGGTTTCCATCCAGTCCATGAACCGGATGGTGTTGAACCCGCGCCAGCGCTGGAGGAAACGGGGGTGAAATGGGGCGGTGGGGGCGTCGGGGCCGGTCCCGGGCATGAAGACCCGGATGTTGCGGATGGGCCGGTCCACATGGGTTTTGCGGATTTGGAGGAAGAGCGGACCCCGGTCGGGGTCGAGTTGGAATTCGATGCGACCCGGGGCGCTACTGATGACCCGGCCGCTGCCGCGGATTTCGAGTTCGCCTTCACCCTCGTAAAGGCAGAGGTAGGTGCCGGCTGGTGCGTGGCCGGCGGTAAAAAGCAGGGTTTCAGCCCAAGCCTCAGGTTCCAGGCGCCGGACCCAGCCGGACGCGTCGAGATCGAGTTTGGGGCCCTGGCCCCACGGCGCTCCGGCTCGCTGGCTGATCCATGGTCGGGCTGTTTTGAAGGCGTCAGAGAACGGGTGTTCGGTGCCCCAGTCAGCGATGCCGCTGAGGTTGATGCCGAGCCGGGAGAGCCGGGGGTCGGGCGGCGGCTCGGGAGGGGTTTCCGCGGGTGCCCTGGAGGGGACGGCCAGTAGGAGGGCCAGGGCCGCGGCTTGAAGCGGGCGCATCGTGGTGGAGAGACTCGCGAGGTGTTGGTTGACCGGCCGGGGCTGAGGCTCGTGTGAACGTTTCATGCGTGGCAGGGTATTCGCTCGGGCGGACGAGGGCGAGTCCGGCCCGGGGGTGCGCTTGTGGAGGGGCGAGTGGGGCGGTGGTATTGCCCGGCCGGGGTGGGATGCGGGGTTTGAGGTTTGGTCTGGCGCGCGCGGGGCGATGAATGTTTGTTGGCGGTGATGAGTGTGGACCGAGCACGGGTCAGCCAGAGATGCAGCGAGGTGTGGGCGCCGGGTCCGCGCGGTGGGGACCGCCGGGGCGGTGCGGGGTTGTTTGGGCGCGGTCGGGCACGGGTTTTGGGGTGGGTTTGGGTCGCGTTGATTTGGGTGTTCGGCTTATGGGGTGGCGCCGGGGCGGAGAGGGCCGCGGAAGTGCGGTTGCCGGCGGGGGTCACCTACCGGTTGGAGGTGTTGGAGAAGCCGCGGCCGGTGCGGGTGCACGAGTTGGTGGTGGAGCTGGAGCAGGGCGGGTGGGAACTGGCGGTGGCGGTTGCGCCGGATCCGGACGGGCCGGGCGGTGCGGAGGCCCAATTGATGTCGCCCATGGAACTGGCGGCGCGGGCGGGTTTGGTCGTGGCTGTGAACGCCAATGCGTTTGCGTGGTTGGATGGCCCGTCGGGGAGAGAAGCTCCGGCGCGATGGCGTGAGGGGATGCGGGTGGACATTTTGGGTTGGGCGCACGACGGCCGGCGGGAGGTGAGCCGTCCCGAGCGCAGGCATTGGAGTGTGTGGCAGGAACCGGCGGGTCGGGTGCGGTTGGGTCAGGTGGATGAGGGTCGGCCGGTGCGGTGGGCGGCGTCGGGTTTTGGTGCGCTGGTGATGGCGGGCCAAGAGGTGCCGGTGGAGGGTCGGACCCGGCATCCGCGGACGGCGGTGGGTTTGGATGCGACGGGGCGGCGATTGTGGTGGGTGGTGGTGGATGGGCGGCGGCCGGGGTACAGCGAGGGGATGACGTTGCGCGAGTTGGCGGGGTGGATGCGCCGCCGGGGTTGTTGGGAGGCGGTGAACCTGGACGGCGGGGGCAGCAGTGTCCTGCTGGTGCGGGGTGTGGGTGGCCGTTTGGAGGTGGTGAATCGGCCTTCGGAAGGATCTCCGCGGCCGTTGCCGGTGCTGATGGGTTTGCGGGTCCGGAACTGAACATGCAGATGGGGGACCGGCGGGCGTGATGGACTGGGGGCCCGAGAGAGGGGTTGGGGTGAGTTGGATGCGGCGCTGGTGTCAGGGGGTGGGCTGGTGCGGGTTGCCGGCTGTCCAGCCGGCGTGGTGCACGGTTTGGCGTGCAAGGTCGGCGAAGGTGAGGGTGGCGCGGGTGCGGTAACGGAGGTTGTGGAGGAGGAGGTTGATTTCCCGGCGCGGGACCGGTTCCTGCAGGGGGATCCAACGGCACCCGCGGGTGTCGGCGATGGGTTGGAAGGAGATCGGCACGAGGGAGATGCCGATGCCCTGGGCGACCATTTCGAGGATGGTGCCAAGGTGGGCGGCATGGAACCAGACCTGCCAGCGAACGTCGCGGGCCTTGCAGAATTCGTTGACCTGGCGGCCGAGGCAGTGGAGTTCGCTCAGGACAAGCGCCTTTTGGCCTTCGAGGTCCTGCCAACGCAGTTGGCGTCGGCGGGCGAACGGGTGTCCGGCCGGGACGAGCACGCCCAGCGGTTCCAGTCCGAGGGTTTCGGTGTGGATGGCGGTGTGGATGTCCACGGTGGAGACGAGGGCCAGGTCAATCAGGCCTTCGTCCAGGCGCTGGAGCAGTCGTTCGGTGACCTCTTCGACCACTTCGATTTCGACGCGGGGATGCTGGCGGATGAAATGGGCGATCAGGCCGGGCAACAGACCGGGTGCAATGGTGGGGATGGCGCCGATGATCAGCCGCCCTTCCAGGGCCTGGCGACAATCGGCCACGCAGCGGGTTGCGTCGGCCAGTTCGGCCAGCACGCGTCGGGCCCGTTCGTAGAATCGGCGGCCGGCCTCGGTGGGGACGACGCCCCGCGGCAGGCGGTCGAGCAGGGGTTGGCCGAGTTCCTGTTCGAGTTTGGCGATTTGCTGGCTGAGAGAGGGCTGGGTGACGTGGAGCCGGGCGGCGGCGCGGGAAAAGCCGCCCGCCTCCACCACGGCGACGAAGTACCGGAGCTGCTGCAGTTCCATAGGTTGTGCCTATGGCAGCCATCGTAAACTCCTGTTGGCGCGGGGGCAATGCGCGGGCAACGGTGAAGGCGGTTTCGGGGCGCCGGAACATGAGGGTTCCGGTGCCGGCCGGACCGGGGCTGAACAAACCCAGGTGACGGAGGATTGCGGTATGTTCCTGCGCATTGACAAGCTGCAGATTGAACTGCCCAAACCCAAAGAGGCCGATCCGAACGCCGCGGCTGCGGTTCAGGAGTTGTTGGGGGGACGTTTCGGCGAAATGTCCACCCTGATGAACTACATGTACCAATCGTTCAACTTTCGCGGTCGGGAAAAGCTGCGGCCCTACTATGAGCTGATTGCGAACATTGCCACGGAGGAGCTGGGCCATATTGAGCTGGTCTCGGCTTCGGTGAACATGTTGTTGAACGGGCCGCGGACCTCGGAGACGCAGCCGGTGGATCCGGTGGCTGCGCCCCTGGAATCGGCCCGGGATGTACGGAACACGCATCATTTCATCGCCACGGCGCAGACGACGCTGGTGGGCAACTCCATGGGGCAACCGTGGCGGGGGGATTATGTGTTTGCCAGCGGGAACCTGATTCTGGACCTGCTGCACAACTTCTTCCTCGAATGCGGCGCGCGGACGCAAAAGCTGCGCGTGTATGAGATGACACGCAACCCGGCCGCGCGGGAGATGCTGGGTTACCTGTTCGTGCGCGGCGGCGTGCACGCGCTGGCGTATGCAAAGGCGCTGGAGACGCTCACCGGCGTGGATGTGAAGAAGATGCTGCCGATTCCCAAGATTGAGAACTCGGTGTTCCCCGAGGCGAGGAAGTTTGAGCAGATGGGGGTGCACCGGAAGTTGTACCGGTTCAGTCCGGAGGATTATCGCGAGATGGCGAAGATCTGGAATGGCCCCTCCCCGGCCGGGGACGGCGAGCTGGAGGTGGTGGACGGGCCGCCTCCGGGCGGGCCGTTGCCGGAGCTGTCCGAGATCTCGGCGGAATTTGCCCCCGAGTACAATCCGGCCGAGATCTACGAGATTGCGCAGAAACTGACGGCCCGGGCGCGTTAAGGGCGTGGCCCCGGCGGGGCTCGGATGGAAGGAGCCGCGGGCGTGCCGGACGGCGCGTGCGCGGCTCTTTTATTTCGTGTCGAGGTCGGGACGGTTGGGCCCCCGGGTTACGGTCGGCTCGAGGGGTGGCAGGAGGGCCGCGGCCTCCCTGAACTGGAAGGAGCCGAGGGCGCGGGCGGCAGCGTCGAGTTCGGCCTGTCGGGCGGAGTTTGTGCCGGAGCAGCGCCGGTGGAGGTAAAGGCGCCGGACCAGTTCCAGAGCTTGCGGGGTGCCGGCGAAGGCCGGGTCCACGTGGGTCCGGCGGAGTTCCTGCAGGGTCAGGAGATCGCGCAGGCCAAATTCGCCGCTGGGCTCGATCTGGGTGCCTTCGCCGAAGTCGTTCCATGTGGCGATCATGGCCATGGGGGTTGCGTTGGTCAGGGCGCGTTGCAGGGTTTGACGGAAGGTGGCTCCGGCGCGGTCGCCGAGGTACCCCCAGTAGCCCCGGACACCGGCCCTGGGATGGATGTCGTGGAAGCGGGGGAAGGCGGTGCTGATGGCGGCGGGCCAGGTTCGGGCGGACTGTTCGAAGTCGGTGAGGTAGCGGTGCAGGGCGGTTTCGGAGAGCACGCCGTCGGTGCCCGGGGCCTGGCTGAGCCACATGGGCGGCCAGGCGAAGGCGCCGACGGCGCCGGGAGCGGGTGTGTTGATGGTGAAGAGGGCCGGCGGAGGGTCGAGGCTGTTGAGTACCTGCTGCCACTGACCGGGGTTGCGGAGCACCTGCGGACCGAAATTCAGCAGCACGGGCCGGCCCTGCCAGCGCAGGTAGTTCGGGTGGTTGAAGTATACGCGGGCGGCGTGGCGAAGGATGGAAATGGCCCGTGGAATGGGGTCTGGGTCCGACCGGAGGTTGGCAGGTTCGGGTGCCTGCAGGGAACGGTCTTCGAAACAGAGGGCCCATTGGAGTCCGGCTTGTTCCAGCAGGGGCAGGAAGCGGCGCAGATTTTGGTCGATACGGGCGTAATCAAAAACATTTTCCGGGCCGAACCAGTTGATGACGACGGCGTCCACGCCGGCGATGCGCATCAGGAGGGCATGGTACTCGAGTGCAACGGTGTCGCCGGAGTCGTAGGGGCCGATCCACGGTTGGTACCAGGAGGCGATCTCGCGTTCCCCGAGGGCGTTGATGCGGTCGGGTTGGAATCGGTCCATGGTCCAATGCCAGCCCCATTCGGTGCTGTGGGGCGGGGCGGCGTACCATACGAGGTAGTAGGCGAGGATGGTTTTGGCGTGGAGCGGGGCGGGCTGTCCCGGCCAGGCCAAGAGTGTGGCCAGGGCGAGGCTGGCAGCGGTGCGGCGGCGGTGCCCGGTGCGGTGGGCGTGCTCAGGACCGCAGGTATTTGGCGACGGCTTCGGTGCGGGATTGGACATGGAGCTTTTCGTAGATGCGGCGGATGTAGGTGCGGATGGTGTCGACGCTGATCTGGAGCTGGTCGGCGATTTGCTTGTAGGTGAGGCCGCGGGCGAGGGCTTCGAGCACGGCCTGTTCGCGGGGTGAGAGCGGCAGGGGCGGGCGCGGCGGCGGGCCGCCCCGGCGGAAGGAGGCGACGACCTTGCGGGCGATGGAGCTGGACATGGGCGAACCGCCCTCGTGGACCTCGCGGATGGCTTCGAGCAGTTTTTCCGGGCTGAGACGTTTGAGGAGGTAACCCGTGGCACCGGCGGAGAGGGCGGCGAAGATCTTGTCCGTGTCCTCGTAGACGGTGAGCATGACGATCTGGGTGTCGGGGAGGTGGGCCTTGAGCTCGCGGACGCAGGCGATGCCGTCACGGCCGGGCATGTTGATGTCCATGAGTACGACGTCGGGTGGCCGGGCGGGGATGCCCTGAAGGGCGGACTCGGCGGTGAAGTGGATGCCGACGCATTGGAATCCCGGTGTGGCATCGAGGAAGGCGGCCATGGCCGCGCAGAGGGCGCGGTCGTCGTCCACAATGGCTACGCGGATCGGAGGTTGCATGGTCATGAGGTGTGGTTGGAGGTGGAGTGGACATCGGGCAGTGGCAGGCGCAGGCGGATCTCGGTGCCCTGGCCCGGGTGGGAGGAGACGGTGCAGCTGCCGCCGAGTTCGGCCATGCGGGTGTGGAGGTTTTGCAGCCCGCAACCGGTCCGGCCGGGGCCGGCCGGGGCGGGTTCAAACCCGTGTCCGTTGTCGCGCACGATCCAGGTCATGGTTTCCGGGGTGCATTCGAGGCGGAGTTCGACGCGGCTGGCGCCGCTGTGTTTGAGTGCGTTGGTGAACGCCTCGTGCACCGCCAGGAAAAGATGATGCCGGATGTGGCCGGGCAAGGGAATGCCCGGAAGCGTCTCCGGCAGGTCCACGCGGCATTCGATGGATGTGCCCTGAAAGAAATCCTGGGCGTGTTGGGAGAGGTAGGCGGCGAGGTGCTCGAGCGTGTCGTTGGCGGGGTTGACGGCCCAGACGATTTCGTCCAGGGCGCGCAGCAGTTCGCGCGCGGTTTCGCCGATGTCGGTCAGGAGGTGGCGATCGGGTTCGGTGCCGCGGGGCTGGCGGCGGAGGTGCTCGGTGAGGAAGGAAATCCGGCAGAGTTTGCCGCCCATTTCGTCGTGGAGGTCGCGGGCGATGCGGGCGCGTTCGCGTTCGAGGGCGTGTTCGCGTTGGAGGGTTTCGAGGCGGCGGCGTGCGCGACGTCGTTCGCGGGTTTGGGCGAATGCCCCGCCGGCCAGGAGGGTGGCGAGGATGACGGTAGGGGTGAACCAGGGTTGCTGCCAGAGCCGGGGTCGCACGCGCAGGGGCAGAACGGTTTCCGCGGTGCGGGCCGGGCCGGAAGCTTCACGGGCCCGGATCCGGAACTGGTATTGGCCGGGGCGCAAGTGCCCGTAAGTGACGCGCCGGGCGGGTCCGGCCGTGTGCCATTCGTCCTCCAATCCCTCGAGTCTGTAGGAGATGCGGAGGTCGTCCGTTTCGGTGTTGAGGATGGCAAACTCGAGGTCCACGGATCGGGCTCCGGCGCCGAGGTCCAGGGGTGTTGCGGTGGCGGGTTGAGCGTCGGGCTCGACAGGTAGGGGGCCCGGCGGTCGGGTGATGGGGCGATCGTTCACGCGCACGGTGTGGATGATGACGCGCAAGGGTCGGGATTGGACCGGTGCAAAATCGGGGTGGAGGATTTCCAAATGGTTTCCGCGGGCCAGCCAGAGGCGCCCCTCGGAATCCCGCTCCAGTAGGACCGGCCGAGCGGTGGCCGGGTTGGGAGTGGGTTGGGGGTCGTGCCATGGCCAGATCCGCCAGGGGCCGTTGGTGTGGAGGCCGGTATCGGGGGCGGGGCTCGGGATGCAGGCGAGACCTTCGGCGCCGGCCCACCAGAGTCGGCCCTGGTTGTCCTGCACCACGGCCCAGACGGGTTGAGGTGCCTGGCCCGGTCCGGGATAAAGGCGGGTCCATCGGCTGTTGTCACGGCACCAGAGTCCCTTGTCGGTGGCGGCCCATAGCCCGGGTCCTTGTGCGGGGTACAGTGCAAAGACGTGGGTTGCGGGCAGGGCCGTTTCAGCCACGGAGAGCGACGGGTTTTGCAGGTCCAGTCGGAACAGGCCGCGGCCGGCAGTGCCGATCCACAATTGTTCATTGTGGGGGCAGAGGGTGGTGATTGGGGCGGGGTGCCACGGCCCCGTGACCTGCTGCCAGTGTCCGCGGGTCAGGCGCCAGAGTTCGCCCTCGGCGGTGCCGATCCAAAGGGTGTCGTCTCCGGTTTCTGTCAGGGCACGGACCACCTGACTGGTGAAGCCGAGGTTCTGGCATTCGTCGGCGACGGCGAGAGGGTCTTTGAAACGGAGCAATCCCGCGCTGGTGCCGAGCCAGCAACTGCCGTCCCGTGTAACGGCGAGGAGGGAGAGGAGAGGGTCGCGCGGTGGCATGCCGGCGACGTTGAGGCGGGCGGGGCGTTCCCGGGTCCAGCGCAGGAGACCCACGCCCGGTTGGGCAATCCAGAAAGTGCCCGGGGCAACCTCAACCACGCCGGTGACAGGTGCGGGCGACGGGTCGGCCGGTGGACAAGTCTGTCGCCAGCGGGGGCGGAATTGCAGAAGGGTGTCCGGCTGGATGGCCCACAGTGTGCCGTCGGTATCGACGAGGAGGTGAGTCACGCCGTCCAGGTTGGGCAGGATGCGCAATCGTGCGGGTGGGTTGGAAGGAGTGGCGGGTAGGAGCCATTCACCGGTGTTGAGGATCGCCATGGGAGGTTGATCGGGCATTGGGACGACGGCCAGGATTCGTTCGCCGGGGCCGATGGATGCGGCGAGTTCCCAGGAGAGGTTTTCGTTGCGGGCGGTGCCTCGCCAGAGTTGTTCGGGCGTGGCCAGCCAGTGGGTCTGATCAGGGCGGATGATCCATGCGGTGACGGTCGCATCCGGTGGGAGGTCCGGCCCGGGCAGCAGATGGAGCCGGGTGCGGTTGTTGGTGTACTGCTCAATTTGCCGATCCCGGTGGAGGATCCACACCCGGCCCTGAGGGTCTGTGACGACGGCGGAGATGGCACTGGTGTTGGTGGTGGCGGGGGAGGTGAACTGGGTCCATTGACGTCCGTCCCATTGCCAAAGCCGGTTGGAGCATGCGAGCCAGAGTTGGCCTTGTCCATCGGCGGTCAGCAGCGGGGCTGAGCCGGGTGGCGCTTCCGGGAGGTGATGGGTTGTCCAGCCGTGATGGTTCAACTGGAGAATGTCGCCCCGGTCGGTGACGGTCCAGAGTGACCCTGTGCGGTCCGCTGCGAGTTGGCGGAGTGGGGTGGAAGTGGCGGCGGGGACCGGGACGGAGTGGAACTGATGTTTGTCGAAACGGAGCAGGCCATCGGGGCCGGCGATCCAGAGGTAGCCCTCGGGCGTGATGGCCAGGGAGCGAGACGCCCGGGTGGGATCGGTTTTGGGGAGTGGCCAGGACTGGATGTCAAATGCGGGTGCGTGCAGCGGCGGGGATGGTGAGGGCTTCACGGCCACGCTGCTGGGTTCGACAAAATCGGCGAACGTGGTTGCGATGGCCAGTTCACTGAACCACCAGCCCGTGGTGGTGCCGTATGCGGCCAGGAGGATGCGGTCGAAGGAGGCGTCGGCGTAGAATTCGGTGCGGAGGGTTTCGGGCTGATGAACCTCGTTGGCGCCGGGGCCGAGGTCGGGATTAAGCCAGACAGTCAGGAGGTCGTCGCCGCCGGGAACGAACTGGATTTTGAGCACGAGGGTTCGGGGCTGACCGCGGCGTGGCATCTCGAAAGGGATTCCGGCGGGGCGGGGTTCAGGTTCCGGCCGGGCCGAGTTCAGGTCGCGGAACGGCCGCGGAACGGCTTCCGGGCGGGCCGGTCCGGGGGCGAGGTAAACGCTGTAGCCGACGGCGCCGCGGGCCTTGCCCACGCCGAGGCGAAGGTTCTGGCCGTGGTGGAGTTGCAGTCCGAGTTCATCCTCCGGGTTGGGTGCGTCGTCGAGGGGTGTGACCGTGAACCGGAGGTAAAGGGTGTCGGAGGCATTGTCGTCGCGGGCCAATCCGCCGGCGACGAGCACGGTTTCCGGCTGACCGGGCCGTGCCAGGATGGGCCCGGACAGGCTCCACAGGACTGTGCCGGGGACGCTTGCGGGCCAGGACAGGGCGAGCCACAAGCATGCGATGGCGAGCCGGCGGGCTGTGCGGGCGGGCTGGGGCGGTGCGGGTATGCGGATTGGTCTCGCTCCCTGACAGGGTTGCCGGGATGCGGGCTGTGTGCGTGAGGCGTTTGGAACGTGGGCCTCGTGCCGTGGTGGTGACGGGCATGGGGCCGAGGGTGAGCGGGGGAGGTTCAGGGGGCGGCCGGTGTGGTTTGGCGGCGGTGGGTTGGGGTGCGTTGGCGGGATGGACAACGCGGCGGGGCGCATGGTGGGCGGGTTCAGGGCTGGCGCGGGTCATTGGGGGCCCGCAGGGGTGCTCGGGGGGCGGGCGTCGTGTGGGCCGGATTGGGTTCACCGCGGGTTCGGAAGGCCGACCGCAGCAGCCAGTGACGTTTGAGGCCCTGGACGAAATCGTCGAGGTCCACGATGGTGCGGGTAATGGAGCTGACGAGATTGGTATTGGCCTCGACCTGTTGGCGGAGGTTGCCGGTGATGCCGGCGAGGTGGTTGAGGGTTTCGACCAGTTCGGCGGTGATTTGCTGGAGGGATTGATCGGCGCGGTCGAGCAGCCGGGTGGTTTGGTCGAGTGCGGCGGGTGCACCGGCCAGGAGGGCATTGAGGTTGGTGCGGCTGGTGGGGTCGAGCAACCAGGCGCCGAGCGCGCCCTGACCCTGGAGCTGGGCGGTGACCTGGGTGAGGTTGCTGAGGGGCTGCTGCAGTTCGGCGGCCCGGGATTCGAGTTCGCGCGTGAGCCCGGCCAGGTGTTGGAGGGTTTGTCGAACGTCGTTGGTGAGGGTGAGGATGCCGGGCAGGGCTTGTTCGACCTCCTTGACGAGCTGGTCGAGGCGCTCGGTGAGGGCGGGTGTTTCGTCGGCCCGGAGCCAGTAGGGCGTGGAGCGGGGGGTGTAGGGGTCGTAACGGCCTTCGCGATCATTCCAGATGCCGGTCATCCAGCGGCGCGTTTCGCGGGTGTCGAGCAATCGGATGCGTTCCCGGCCGAGGTCACGGAGGCGGGTGAGCGTGTCCGGTGTGAGCGGGGTTAGGGCGGGGATGAGGATCTGCGGCTGGTGCGGGTCGTAGATGTCCTCGGCCAGTTGCCAGCGGTCGGGTTCGGGCAGCTGAGCGGCCTCTGCGAGGGTCACGTCTCGGAGGGGGTGAAAGATGTAGGTGGGTGTGCCGCCGCTGCCCTTGGTGACTTCGATCTCCCGTTTGCCCCAGAGATCGGCCGGTGTGACACGGACGCGCGAGCCGGTGGTCCAAAGGTAGCCGTAGTAGGGGGCGCGCACCTCGAACTCGACGTACACGTTGTAATAGAAGTCGTCGGGGGGCTGGGCTTCGACGCGGGTGATGCGGCCGACTTCGAAGCCCATGAGTTTGACCGGGTCACCCACGCGCAGGCCCGTGGCGCGGTCCAGCAGGGTGAAATAGCGGGCTTTGACGACGAACCAGCCCTTGCGCTGGGCGGTGTGGTAGACGTAGTAGGCAAATCCGATCAGCAGCAGGGCCAGTGCAATCAGCACGAACCAGCCGGCCAGCCGCTCGAGCCGGTTGAGTCGCGTGCGCAATTCCGGTGTCAAATCCTGCAGCGGCATGATGAAAGCTGCGTGTCGCGGCGCGGGCGGACCGATTCCGGCGCCCGTTTGTGTTTGTTGGGGACGATTTCAGATTCGGAGCGGATCGTCAATGATCCGGGGTTGGTAGTGGTGCCGAGCCGTGGCGGTTCCCGGTCGGAAGGGGATGGGTCTGCGGCGTGCGGGATGGAGCGGTGGCGGCGCGGGCCATCGGTTGGGGAGGGGATCCGGCTTGGGATGCGGGTTGGTTTTCGGGCATACTGGGCGCGTGGACGACGCAGCGATAGGGTGCCTGTTGCTGGCCACGGTGGGGGCCGCGGGGAGTTTTTTCTTTGCACTGGCGGAGACGGCGGTGTTTTCGCTGAGCCAGTGGCAGGCGCGTCGGCTGGCGGAGTCGGATCCGGTCCGGGGCCGGTTGCTGGGGGAATGTTTGCGGCAGCCCGAGTCGGTTCTTGCGACGATGGTGCTGGGCAACACGTTGGCCAACGGGGTGTTGTTGGGGGCGGGTTTGTGGATGGCGTTGACGGGGCGGTGGCCCTGGGCGGGGACGGTGGCGGGGGTGTTGCTGGTGACGCTGGTGGGTTGCGAGGTGTTGCCCAAGACGCTGGCGGTGCGCAAGGCGGGGGTGTGGTCGTTGCGGGTGATTCGGCCCCTGGTCTGGGTTCATCGGGTATTCCGGCCGCTGCATGGTTTGGCGCAGGCGGTCCACGGCCGACTGTTGCGCTGGTGGGGTGCCGTGCCGAATCCGGCGACGGCGGGTTTGTCGGATGAGGAGTACCGCGAGCTGGTGGAGCTGGCGTACCAGCAGGGGAGCCTGGTGCGGGGCCAGCGGGATTTGCTGTTGCAGATCATCGGGCTGGACCGACGGACGGTGCGGGATGTGATGGTGCCGCGGGCACAAATGAGCTGGTTGCGGGATGATCTGCCGGTGGAGGAGATGGTGCGGGAGGCGCGGCGCCTGCGGTATCGGCGTCTGCCGTTGTACGACGAGGAGGCGGACACGATCGTGGGGATCCTGAACGTGCGGACGTTTTTGTTGGACCCGCACGGGGATCTGGCGGAGGTGATCGAGGTGCCGGCCTTTGTGCCGGAGTCGATGAACCTGTTGCAGCTGTTGCAAAGTCTGCAGCGGCAGCGGCGCGGGATGGCGATCGTGCTGGACGAGTTCGGTGTGCTGGCCGGTTTGGTGACACTGGAGGACATTTTGACGGAGGTGGTGGGGGGACGGGCGCGACCTTCCGTGCGTCGGATGCGTTGGGAACGGCTCGGGCAGGGGCGCTGGCGCGTGGACGGGGCGGTGCGCCTGGAGGATTTCGAGCGGGAATGTCCGGCGCTGGCAGGGGTGGAGGAGGTGGAGACGGTGGCCGGACTGATGTTGAGTTTGCTCGGGGTGGTGCCGGCGCGGGGGGAATCGGTGGAGTTTCGTGGTTTGCGGCTGACGGCGATTGAGGTGGATGAACGTCGGATCCGGCAGGTGCTGGTGGAGCAGTTGAAGCGATGAAGGCGGCGGGTCTTGAGACGGTCATGGCGAGGAGGTGGCGTGGATGATGGAGATGGGTGCGTGGTGGTTGGTACCGGTGCTGGGGCTGTCGTTCCTGCTGTCGGGGATGGAGGCGGGCCTGTTTGCGGTGAACCGGGTGCGGATCCGTGTGCAGGCGCGGCAGGGTCGGCGGGCGGCGCGGTTGCTGTTGGAGCATCTGGAGCGGCCGGAGAGTTTTTTGTGGACGGTGGTGGTGGGCAACGCGCTGGCGAACGTGGTGGTGCTGGGATGGATGTTTGTACAGGCGTACCGGTGGACCGGCGGATGGACGTGGGGGTTGGTCATCCTGTACGGGGTCGGGATGTACCTGTTTTACGCGTTTTTCGATCTGCTGCCGAAGATGTGGTTTCGGAGCCGGCCGAACCGGCTGTGTCTGGCGTGTGCGCCGTTGTTCCGGGTGGTGTATGTGGGATTGCGACCGGTGGTGGGAGTGTTGGAGGGTGTGTCGCGGGCCTTGCTGAGGTGGACGGGCGGCCGGGCCTTTACAGGTCGGCTGTTTGGCAACCGCGAGGAGATGCACACCCTGATGATGGACTCGGCCCGGGCGCTGACCTCGGCGGAACGGCGCATGATCATGCAGGTGCTGGGGTTGTCGGCGCTTTCGGCGCGCACGTTGACGCGCGGTTGGGATGAGTCTCCATGGATCGCCGCGACCGCCACGGTGGGCGAGCTTTTGCAGCGGGCTCGGGAACGCGGATGGAGTCACGTGATTGTGCGCGCGGTGGGGGCCGTACCGGAGGTGGTGGGGATGGTGTCGGTGGATCGGGTCCTGTTTGCGGGGGAGCCGGATCCGGGTCAGCCGCTGGAGGCATGGTGGGAGCCGGCGCTGCTGGCGGATGAGAATGATCGGTTGGAGGTGTTGTTGCGGCGGATGCAGGGGTCGGGCCGGCCGCTGGCGGTGGTGCAGGGCGCGCAGGGGGAGCCGCTGGGCACGCTGCATCGGGAGGACATTTTGAAACTGATTTTCGGAGATTTGCGCCTGTGAACGAGGTCTGGGGTTGGACAGCGGTGGTGTTGAAGTTGCTGGCCGTGGCGGGGCTGGTGCTGCTGAACGGCTTTTTTGTGGCCACGGAGTTTGCACTGGTGAAGGTGCGCCAGACGCAGTTGGCGCCGTTGCGGGTGCGCCGGGCGCGCATGGCGCTGCACCTGGTGCGGCATCTGGACGCGTATTTGAGTGCCTGTCAACTGGGCATCACGCTGGCCAGCCTGGGGTTGGGATGGATCGGGGAGCCGGTGTTTGCATTCCTGTTGCAGCCGGTGTTTCGGTTGTTGTCGGTGGAGAGTGCCGCGGTGCGGGAGTCGTTGGCGTTTGGCGTGGGGTTCAGCGTGATCACGTTTCTGCACATCGTGGTGGGGGAGATGGCGCCGAAATCGCTGGCGATCCGGAAGGCGTTGCCGGTGAGTTTGTGGGTGGCCTACCCGATGCACGTGTTTTACCTGGTGATGTACCCGTTCATCTGGTTGCTGAACGAGAGTGCGTTGTGGTTGTTGCGGTGTGTGGGGATCGAGCCTGCGGTGGAGGGGGAGGGCATTCGTTCGGAGGAGGAACTGCGGCTGGTGCTGGCCAGTTCGCAGCTGCAACTGGGGGCGTCACGGTTCAGCCGGGAGCTGGTCCAGAACGCGCTGGATCTGCGGCATCGGGTGGTGCGGGAGGTGATGCGGCCGCGGCATGAGATTGTGGCGTTGGACACCACGGCCGGCATCAGCGCCTGTCTGGAGGTGGCGGAGCAGTCGCGGTATTCCCGTTTTCCCATCTGCGAGGAGGGGGATTTGGATCGGACGCTGGGCGTGGTTCACATCAAGGATTTGTACGCGATGCGGTTGAAGGTGCGGACGGCGGCGGAGCTGTTGCCGGTGGCGCATCCGCTGTTGTACGTGCCGGAGGTGGGGAGTCTGGAGCGGCTGCTGCGGCTGTTTTTGGAACGGCGGTTGCACATGGCCATTGTGGTGGATGAGTATGGGACGACGGTGGGCCTGGTGACGCTGGAGAACGTGTTGGAAGAGCTGGTGGGGCCGATCCAGGACGAGTTCGATCAGGAAAAGCCGGTGCTCACTCCCGTGGGTGAGGGTGTGTGGGAGGCGGCGGGGACACTGCCCCTGCATGAATTGGGCGAGTTGCTGGGCGAACCGCTCCAGGTGCCCGGGCTTGCGACCGCGAGTGGTTGGATCACGCATCAGCTGGGTGGTTTCCCCAAGGTGGGCGATGTTGTGGTCCGGGGGAATTGGCGGTTGCAGGTGTTGGAGACGGAGGGTGGCCGGGTTACCCGGTTCCGCATCGAACGGACGGGGCCGGCACCTTCGAGCGACACGTCGGTGACACCGGTGCCGGGGTCGGGCGAACGGAGGGGGGAACGGTCCGGCAGCCGCGGGCGCCGACGGCGCTGACCCGGAGCGCGCAACGGCGCGGTTTCAACGCGGGTCCGGCGGGTGAGCCCGCGCGGTGGAGGTTGCTGGCGAGCGGGCTTTTTGCTGCGGCGGGGGCAGATCCCGCTTTACCCGGGCTGACCGGTTTTTAGACTGCGGCGCATGTCATGGTTGGGTCTTCTGACCTGCCTTTGTGCGGGTTATCTGCTGGGTTCGATCCCGACCGGGTATCTGGTGGCCCGGGCGCGGGGTGTGGACCTGCGCCGGTACGGCAGCGGCAACATCGGGGCGACGAATGCGTTCCGGGTGTTGGGGCGTGGGCCCGGGCTGGTGGTGTTGGTGGTGGACGTGTTGAAGGGTTACCTGGCCTGCACGGTGGCATGTGCGGCCGTGGCTGCCGTGATGGACCGCTGGGGCGCAGGCGGGTTTGACCCCGGTGCGGCGCGGGTGTTGGCCGGGTTCGGGGCCGTGCTGGGGCACACGTACACGTGCTGGCTGGGTTTTCGCGGCGGGAAGGGCATCGCAACGAGTGCCGGTGTGTTTCTGGCGCTGGCGCCCCTGGCGCTGGCGGTGGCCCTGGTGGGATGGGTGTTGATGTTGGTGTGGTTCCGTTACGTGTCGCTGGCGTCGGTGACGGCGGCGGTGTTGTTGCCGGCGGCGGTCTGGTTGACGGAGCGGAGCGGGCTGCTGGCGTGGGTCACCACTGCATTGGGACTGATCGCCATTGCGCGGCATCATCAGAACCTGCGGCGACTCTGGCAGGGGACGGAACCCAGGGTGGAATGGGGGAAACGCGCATGAGGATCACGGTGTTGGGTGCGGGCGCCTGGGGGACGGCCCTGGCACGGATGTTGGCCTGCCGGGGGCATGACGTGACGTTGTGGGATTATTTTCCGGCGACGCTGGAGGCCATCGCGCGGACGGGTCAGAACGAACGGTACCTGCCCGGGATTGAGCTTCCGACGGGGTTGCGGTTGGAACCGGATGCGGGGCGGGCCGTGGATGGGGCGGAACTGGTGGTGGTGGCGAGTGTGTCGCGGGCGTTCCGAACCGTGACGCAGTGTCTGGAGAGGTTTACCGGGGTGGTGGTGACGGTGACCAAGGGCATTGAATATGAGACGGGGCTGACCATGTCGGGCGTGTTGCGGGAGACGGCGCCGCGGGCGCGGGTGGTGGCGTTGTCCGGGCCGTCGCTGGCCCTGGAAGTGGCGCGGGGGGTGCCGACGGCGGTGGTGGCGGCGGGGAAGGATGCGGAGGCGACCCGGCAGGTGCAGATGCTGTTTCATGGTCCCACCTTCCGTGTGTACAGCAGCAGTGACCTGTTGGGGGTGGAGCTCGGCGGCGCGCTCAAGAACGTGTTTGCCATTGGGGCCGGCGTGTGCGACGGCCTGGGGTTTGGCGACAATTCCAAGGCCGCGCTGGTGACGCGGGCAATTGCGGAGATGCGTCGGTTGGGCGTGGCTTGTGGGGCGCGGGCGGAGACGTTTTCCGGCCTGAGCGGGATTGGCGACCTCATGGTGACGTGCTTTTCCAAGCTGAGCCGGAACCGGCAATTTGGCGAGCGGTTGGGCCGGGGTGAATCGGTGGACCAGATTCTGGCCACCATGACGGCGGTGGCGGAGGGTTATCCCACGGCCCGGTCGGCCCATGCGCTGGCGCGCCGATTGGAGGTGGAGACGCCGATCATCGACCAGGTGTACGCCATGCTCTACGAGGGCAAGGACGTACGTCAGACGGTGCAGGATCTGTTGTCGCGAGAATCCAAGCCGGAGGACTGAGGCCGGCAGAGGCGGTGCCGCAGGGTCGGCGTGTTTGGCGGGGGCGGAAACAAGTGCCCTGCGGGGCGCGTGCAGTGTCCGACCGGTTCAGGACCGCAATTTGCGTTCGAGGATTTCGCCCACGAGGACGGGATTGGCCTTGCCGCGGCTCAGCTTCATGACCTGACCTTTGAGGAAGTTGAGCGCGGCGGTTTTGCCCCTGCGGTAGTCCTCGGCCGGACCCGGATGGGCGGCGAGCACCTGGTCGCAGAGTTGTTCCAATTGGGCTGCGTCGCTGACCTGGGCGAGGCCCTTTTCCCGGACGATGTCTGCGGGTCGCCTGCCGGTGGCAAACATTTCGGCGAACACCTGCTGAGCGGCGGTGCTGCTGAGGGTCTGGTTTTCCACCAGCTGGATCAGTTCGATCAGGGCTTCGGGTGGGAACCGAAGGGATTCGGGCCCGGGAGGCGGCGGTGGTGGCGCATCCGGGTTTTCGGTTCGGAGGGCTGCGGTTTGTTCGGCGTGCCACTCGGCCAGTTTGGCGCGCAGGTTGTTGAGGATCCAGTTGGCCAGGAGCTTGGGATTGCGCACGCGCGGGGCGAGGGTCTCGAAGTAGGCGGCCAATGCGGGATCGGACTTGAAGACTTCGGCGTCCTGGGCGGGCAGACCGTATTGTTGCATCAGCCGGTGTTTGCGTTCGAGGGGGCGCTCGATGCATCGGGCGCGAAGGGCCTCGAGCCAGTCGGGTTGCGGGACGATGGGCAGAAGGTCGGGATCGGGGAAGTACCGGTAGTCGTGGGCCTCTTCCTTGGTCCGCATCTCCTCGGTGGTTCCGGTCAACTCGTCCCAGCGACGGGTGGATTGCACCAGCGTGCCGCCGGCCTTCAACACGGCGATTTGACGGGCGATTTCGTATTCCAGGGCGCGGCGCACGCCGGAGAAACTGTTCATGTTTTTGATTTCGATTTTGGCGCCGAGACGGTCGCTGCCCCGGGGACGAACGCTCACGTTGACGTCGCATCGCACCATGCCCTTTTCCATGTCGCAATCGCTGATGCCGCCCTGCACGAGGATTTCTTTCAGCGCAGTGAGGTAGGCCCAGGCCATGTCCGCGCTGCGCAGGTCCGGCTCGGAGACGATCTCCAGCAGCGGGACGCCGGCCCGGTTGAAGTCCACCCCGCTGTGGTGCTCGAAGTGAAAGCTTTTGCCGACGTCCTCTTCCAGGTGGGCGCGTGCGATGCGGACCCGATGGACCTTTCCTTCGAACTCGAACTCCACGTAGCCGTTGCGGGTGGACGGGAGATCGTACTGGGTGATTTGGTAGTTTTTGGGCATGTCCGGGTAGAAATAGCTTTTGCGGTCGAACCGGGCCAGGGGCGGCAGTTCACAGTGCAGCAGCATGCCGGTCAGGAGTGTGAGCCGGATGGCTTCCTCATTGGGGACGGGCAACGTGCCCGGCAGGCCCAGACAAACGGGGCAGACCAGGGTGTTGGGCGGCGCGCCGAACTGGTTGGGACAGGCGCACCACATTTTGGTGCGGGTCTTGAGCTGCACGTGGGTTTCCAATCCGATGACGGCTTCGTATTTCATGGTCGGGATTCAGTGTGAAGAACGGTCGATTCCGGTCGGGTCGGGGTGAGCCGGGGCACCGGCGGATTCGGGCGCGGCGGTCACGGTCAGGGGATCGTAACGGTGGGCCACGGGCATGCGCCGTCCGATGCCGAAGGCCTTGGTGGTTACCTTGAGGCCGGGCGGTGCCTGGCGCCGTTTGTATTCGCTGCGATGGATCATGTGCAACACGCGCCGGACGGTGTCGGCGTCGTGGCCGTCACGCACGATTTCCTCGAACGTCCTGCCCTGCACCACGGCAGCCTCGAGGATGGCGTCGAGGACCTCGTAGGGTGGCAGGGTGTCCTGATCGGTTTGGTTGGGGCGCAATTCTGCCGAGGGCGGTTTGGTGAGACATGCGGCGGGGATGATCTCGCGTTCCCGGTTCACCCACCGTGCGAGGCGGTAGACCATGGTTTTGGGAACGTCGCTGATCACCGCCAGGCCGCCGTTCATGTCGCCGTAAAGCGTGCAATAACCCACGGCCAGTTCGCTCTTGTTGCCGGTGGTCAGGAGGAGGGAACCGAACTTGTTGGACAGGGCCATGAGCAGCAGGCCGCGGATGCGAGCCTGGAGGTTTTCCTCCGTGACGTCTTCGGGGAGGTTGCGAAACAAGGGGGCCAACTGTTGCCTGCAGGTCTCGAAGACGGGCTCGATGGGCAGTACGTCGTAACGAATGCCGAGCCGCACGGCCAGTTCCCGGGCGTCCGCCAGGCTGCCGGGCGAGGAATACCGCGAGGGTAGGGAAACCCCGTGGACATTCTCCGGACCCAGGGCGGCTGCGGCGATGCAGGCGGTCAGGGCGGAATCGATCCCGCCGCTCAATCCCAGGACCGCCTTTTGAAAGCCGCACTTTCGAAAGTAATCGCGGGTGCCCAGGACCAGGGCATCCCAGACCATGGATTCTTCGGCCGGTTCAGTGAAAGACCGGGGTTCCGGGCGATCGAGGTCCACTCGAAGGACGTCCTCGGCAAAAAGACGGCCCTCGGCGATCAGGTGGCCCTCGGGGTCGAACACCAGGCTGTGACCGTCGAAGATCAACTCGTCGTTGCCGCCGACCTGGTTGCAGAAGATGACGGGCAGCCGGAGCTTGCGGGCCAGCGACCGCAACATGGCGAAGCGGGTGCGGGTTTTGCCCAGCCACCAGGGGGAGGCGGAGATGTTGATGAGGAATTGCGCCCCTGCCGCGGCCAGGGCCGCGGGTGGATTGGCGCGGTACCGCCGTTCCGGCCAGAAATCCTCGTCATTCCAGATGTCCTCGCAGATGGTGAGTCCGATCTGTTTTCCGAGGAAGGGGACCGGCGGGTTGTCCGGGGCGGGGTCGAAGTACCGGTCCTCGTCGAAGACGTCGTAGGTGGGGAGGAGGGTTTTGTGGCGGACGGCCACCACGCGGCCGTGTTGGAGCAGCGCGGCGGCGTTGGCGAGGCCGCGTCCGGGTCGGGATGCGCTTTCGTCCACGAACCCCACCACCAGCGCGGTACGGTTCGTGGCCGCTGCCAGCCGGCTGAGGGCTGCCCGGTTGGCGGCCAGAAATCCACGGTCGTGCAGCAGATCGCGGGGCGGGTAACCGGTGAGATAAAGTTCCGGCGCCACCACGAGGTCGGCGCCCCACGCCACGGCTTCCTCGTAAACGGCCAGCAACCGCCGCACGTTGCCGTGGAAATCTCCGATGGTCGGATTGAGTTGGGCCAAAACCAGTTTCATGCCGGTGTGGAGGCGAAAGGGCTCAGCGGCGGCCGAAGAAGGTTTCCTGGAGACTGCCGCGTTCGGTGCGGACGAGGGTGCCGGGCCCGATGCCGTGCCGGGCAAACCAGTTGCGCGGCACCTCGAGCACAAACTGGATCTGGTCCGACTCGGAAGGCACGGGGGTTTCGTCCATGGGGTTGAGGTCCACGATCTCCAGGATCACGCCCCGCGGATCCATGTAGGCGGCCGAGAGCGGCACCCGACAGTTGCGCATCCAGAAACTCCGCCGGCCCGGTCCGGGAAAGACAAACAACATGCCGCGGCCCTCGGGCAACTCCTCGCGGAACATCATGCCGGTGGCGATTTCCACCGGCCGTCGCGCCACCTCGGCCACAATTTCCTCGGCACCCAGCCAGAGCCGGACCGTGGGCAGGGGCGGCTGCGCATGCAACAGATGCCCGTATTCGGGGTCCACCGGCGGGGTCGCCGGTGCAGGCGGCGCGGCCTGCCGCCCGCAGCCTGCCCACCACGGAGCCAGTCCCATCAAAGCCATGCACCATCCCCACAATGTCAGCCTCACGTGACTGCAGCATGGACCAACCGAAGCGCCAATTCAATCGGGCTTCCGGGGCATTCAGGGGTGCGGCTTCGAAATCCGGCTGGATACCGGGCGCACGAGCGGGCGGGGCTCGACCCGGGCGGCGCCGGGTTGCCGTACGGGGTGCCGGGCGTTGTTCCGCGGCAAAGTCGGCGCGCGCTTGCGAGCACGGGCCCTCCGGGCTAACGGTACGGCATGCTAACGCGACGCGAAGCCCTCAAACGGACAACACTGGCCGTGATTGGCACGGCTGTGTCCGCCCGATCCCTGGCACAAACCGCCGCCCCATCGGTTCAACCCTTCACGCTGCCGCCGTTGCCGTACGCGGTGGATGCCCTGGAACCGCACATTGACGCGCGGACCATGGAAATCCATCACGACCGACACCACGGCGGTTATGTGGCGAATCTGAACAAGGCCATTGAGGCGGAACCTTCCCTCCGCGGGCGCGCATTGGAAGACATGCTGCGCAACCTGGCTTCGGTGCCCGAGTCGGTGCGCACCGCGGTGCGCAACAACGGGGGTGGCCATTTCAATCATTCCCTTTTCTGGCAGATGATGAGCCCGAAGGGCGGCAAACCGGGGGGCGAACTGCTGAAGGCGTTGGAAACGGCTTTCGGCGGTTTGGACGCCTTCCGCCAGCAGTTCACGTCGGCGGCCCTCGGCGTTTTTGGGAGTGGCTGGGCCTGGTTGGTTTGGCATGCGGGGCGACTCCGGATTCAAACCACGCCCAACCAGGACACGCCCCTGGCAGACGGAGCGTACCCGATTCTGGGCGTCGATGTCTGGGAGCATGCCTATTATCTGAAATACCAAAACCGTCGGGCGGATTACCTGGCAGCCTGGTGGAACGTCGTGCACTGGGATTTTGTAGCCGAGCGGTACGCACGCCGACCGGTCTGACCACGGGGCTTCGGCCGTTGGACGCCCTGCCTGCGGGCCCGGCCTCCCGGTTCCCCGCGGTTTTGCGCTTCTCGCACGGAGCCGGACCTGCTTAATTGGCGGGCGTGAGCGCGGGACTGGGGTTTTGGGAACGACTCATCCGGTGGACCACCACATTGTTGGTGGCCGCCGTGATTTTGGGCGTTTTGACCCTGGCCGCGCATTGGTACGGGCCGGTCATCCGCCAAAACGAGCGCATGCGACGGGAGATCCTGCGACTGGACCGCGAGATCCGTCAGGAGGAGGAAACGGCCCGGCAAATGAGCGCGGCCATTCGCGCCCTGCAGGAGGATCCCAAGGCGGTGGAACGGCTGGCGCGGGAACGACTCGGCCTGGCGCGGCCGGGCGAAACAGTGATCCGCTTCGAGCCCCCGGCGACCAATCCGCCCGGGTTCCCGTAATTTGCCGGGCCGAGGGGATCCCGATCGCACGGATGAACCCGGTCAGGATCAGCCCTGACCCGGCTTCGTGGCGGGTGGCCCGGCATCGGTGTGCGCTATACACGCGCCAGGGATTCTGGTAGGCTGCAACGCGTTATGACGCTCGACGAGATTCTCCTGGAAGCCGAGGAAAAAATGACCAAGACCGAGCAGTTCGTGCTGCGCGAGTTCGCCGGCGTGCGCACCGGCAAGGCGTCACCGGCTCTGGTGGAAAACATCATGGTCGAGGCCTACGGCGGCCAGATGCGGATCCGCGAGCTGGCGGGCATCACCACGCCGGAACCGCGCGTGTTGGTGATCCAGCCCTGGGACGCCTCGCTGGTTCATGCGATTGAAAAGGCGATCCAAAAGGCCAACCTGGGGATCACGCCCTCCATTCAGGGTAAGACCGTGCGGTTGTTCTTCCCCGAGCTGAGCCAGGAACGACGGCAGGAGTTTGTGCGCATCGTGCGCAAAATGGCCGAGGACGCCCGCGTGGCCATCCGGCACGTGCGGCGGGATGCATTGGAAGAACTCCGCAAGCACAAACATGACAGCGGCATCACCGAGGACGAGGAAAAACAGGCCGAGAAGGAGCTGCAAAAGTTGACCGACGAGTTCATCGCCCGGATCGACAAACACCTCGAACACAAAGAAAAGGAGATCATGACGGTCTGACCCGGGGGCCGGGCCGTCCGGGCCGCCCCCCTTTCCCTCCTCATGCGCGTTCTGTTTTTCGCCCATTTGAAAGACGTCACCGGCTGCGCCGAGATCGAGCTGGACTGTACCGGGGTGGATGCCGAAGGGCTTTGGACCGTGCTGCTTCAGCGCTTTCCCGGACTGGCCCCGTACCGGCCCACCGTGCGCCTGGCTCGCAATGCGCGTTACGTGACGGCCGACACCCGCTTCGAGTCCGGGGACGAAGTGGCCCTCATCCCGCCCGTCTCCGGCGGTTGACCAAGGCCCGATGGAAATCCACGTGTTGCTGACCGCCGACCGACTGGAAGACCAGCCCGTTCCGGACTTCTGCAACCCGGGCACCGGTGCCTGGGTCGAGTTCCGCGGCCTGGTGCGCGATCTCGAACAGGACCGGCCCATCGCCGCCCTGGAATACGAGGCCTACGAACCAATGGCCTGCAGTGAGATCCGCCGCATCCTTTCCGAGCTGCAGGCCGGTTATCCCTGTCAGGCGGTTCAGGTGCTGCACCGGGTCGGCCTCATACCCGTGGGTGAAGCCGCCATCATCGTCCGCATTGCCGCGGCGCACCGGCGGGAGGCTTTTGCGCTGTTGGCGGCTTTCATGGACCGGCTGAAGGAAGACGTCCCCATCTGGAAACGCCGGGGTTGGACGGCCGATGAATTGCAGGCCGCGGGCCGGCCACCCGGGACCGGTCTCTCCGGCGGCACATCCGGTCCTTGACGAGCCGGATGCTTTGCCGCCCATTGTCCCCTGTCATGCGCGTCATGGCCCTCGACTACGGGACCCGCCGGGTGGGTTTGGCGGTCAGCGACGAGCTGGGAATGCTGGCCCGGCCGTTGGGTTTTTTGCCCGCACAACCGGCGGACCGTTTCCTCCAGGAACTTCAGCGTCTCATTCAAGAGCACCGGGTGGAGCAAATTGTGGTCGGTATCCCTCGCAACATGGACGGTTCCTACGGGCCCGCCGCGGAGCAGGTGCGGGCCTGGATGGAACAGCTTCGGCAGGTACTGAGCATTCCCCTGATTCCATGGGACGAACGCCTCACGACGGTACAGGCCCGGCGCCTGTTGCACGAGGCGGGTCGCAACACACGCAAACAACGTCCGCGCATCGACAGCTCCGCGGCCGCCGTGCTCTTGCAAAGCTACCTGGACCGAGCCCCGTGAACGCGTCCCAGCCCACCCCGGCCCGGAACCCCTCGGCCATGGTTCCCCCGGACCATGTCCGCCTGATGATGGTGATCGCATACGACGGCACCCGCTACGAAGGGTGGCAGGTCCAAACCATTGGCACCGGCGTGCAGGAAAAGGTGGAGGCCGCCCTGGCCGCCCTGTTCCCCAGCAAACCCCGCGTCCATAGCTCCAGCCGGACCGACACCGGCGTGCACGCGCTCGGGATGGTGGCGCATTTCGACCTGCCCCGCCGGGAATGCCGCATCCCGCTCCGGCAGCTGCCCCTGGCCATCAACGCGCATCTGCCACCGGATATCCGGGTCTTTTCCGTCCGCCGCGCCCCGCCGGATTTCCACGCCCGATTCAGTGCCCTCGGCAAACAGTACCGTTACCAGCTCTGGAATCATCCCGTCATGAATCCGCTGCTGCGGTGGATGGCCTGGCACGTGCCCCGCCCGCTGAATCTGGCGGCCATGCGCCAGGCCGCGGCCCATTTCCTCGGAACACACGATTTCCGCGCGTTTTCCGCCAATCCCGGTTACCCCCGCGCCTCCACGGTGCGCACGGTTCGCCGTTGCGAATGGCGCCGGAGCGGCCCGTTACTCACGTGCATCATCGAAGCCGACGGGTTCCTCTACAAAATGTGCCGCGGCCTGGTGGGCACGATGGTCCAGGTGGGCCTGGGCAAATACCAGCCGGACGACATCCCGCGCATGTTGGCCTCGGGGGATCGCCGGCTGGCGGGCATGACCGCACCCGCACACGGTCTGATTCTCTGGAAGGTGTTTTACCCGCGCCGGACGCCGCCAACGACTGCGGCCACGACCGGCGCCATCGAACCGCCCGCCGACGAATGAACGTGGTGCTCCTGGAGCCGGAAATCCCTCCCAACACCGGCAACATCGCCCGGCTCTGCGCCGCCACACGCACGCGGCTGCACCTGATCGAGCCGCTCGGATTTCGATGGGACGAACCGACGCTGCGCCGGGCCGGCCTGGATTACTGGGAACACCTGGACTGGCGGCTCTGGCCGGACTGGCCCACATTCCGCGCCGCTCTGCCCCCTGACGCGCGGTTGTGGTTCATTGAAGCAGGCGGGCCCCGCCGATATACCGAGGTCCGCTATGCCCCCGGAGATTATCTGGTCTTCGGTCGTGAAACCGCCGGGCTTCCTCCGCAACTGTTACATGAACACCCGGACCGCTGGTTGCGCCTGCCCATGTTCCATCCCGGTGTCCGGTCGTTGAACCTGGCCAACTGCGTGGCGGTGGTGTTGTACGAGGCCCTGCGCCAACTGGGCTTTCAGGGCGAAGTGGCCCCGCCGGGCGATTGATCTCGTCGCGCCCCGCACTCAAACGTCAATGACCGGTCCGGCCGCTCCGCCGTCCCGGCTCAAGGGCGGGTGGGCCTGTTGCGACCGCCTCCGGGCTGCGCGCCGCCGCAGCGCCACCACCGCCAGTACACATCCCGTCCAACTGGGCAGGTACTCCACCACCGGCACCACCTCCAGGACAAACGTGGGTAACAACAGCGGGTGAAATCCCAGCAGTGCCACCTCCAGCACCGCCACCACCACGTCCAACAGGTCGTCTACCCAGGTCAATCCGAAGGGACCGAGCCCGATCTGCACCGCGTCCGCCACCAACGCAATCAACAGCGCGGCGGCAATCCGCACCGGAGTCAACTCGGGCCCGGCTGCCTTCAGCGGGGGCATTTCGGGAGGTCGTTCCATGGCTGACCCAACACGCTCAGGAACGGGAGGCGCTGCCCGGGTCAGCCCCGGAAAGACCTCCCGGCGCCGTTGCACCCGAAGACCGGGCCGGAGACGGCGGCAATGCACCTTCGGTTGGCCCCTCCTCCGCCCGCGGCCGGTAACCGAAGAGCCGATCCCGCTTGATCACCGCCGCGATCGGCGGCGGTACGTAGGCTTCCCAATCGGGATCGCCGCGCTGGATCATGGCCAGAACCTTCGCACGCCGGATGCGAACGAATTCCTCGTCCGTGGGAGTCAGGCCCACCAAATAACGATTGGTCCTCAGGTGCTCGTAGAGGTGCCGCAGGTGTGCGGCCACCGGAAAATTGTCCACCGAAACCCGGGCGCCCGTGGCCTTGTCGAGCGACGGATACACGTAAAGCCGGCCCCGGTTCTTGAACAGTTGGCCCAGGCCACCGAGCAGGCCGCCCTCGTCCGGGTTGTAAAAACTTTCGTCGAAAATCTCGAACAGCTTGGAGGCGCCCAGCGCCAGCGCAATCGGTTTCGGCGTATAACGGCTCAGGTAGGAGGCAAGCCGGTGAAACCGCCGGAAATTGGAAATGAGAATCGGTTTCCCCAAAACCCGCAGCATGTCCGCCCGCTGGAGGAAATCCCGATGATCCACCGCATCCCCGGTGGTCAAATGGCGCAACGTCATCTCCAGCAGGACCACAGGGGTTTCGCCGTGCAGCTCCGGCTCGCGGACGAATTGTTCATGGGCCCGCTCCAGCACGTCCAGCGCGGCGTTGGTGTAGGGTCTGAAACTGCCGCGTTGTACCAGCACGGGACGTTTGTACAGCACCTCGGCCCATTGAACCGGTTCGCCGCTGGCGGTGAACATCGCAGCCTCGGTCAGGTCCTGCTCCACCAGCTGCAGCGCCATCAACCGATTGTCCACGTGCGCAAAAGCCGGACCGGAAAAATCAATCAAATCCACCTCGATCCGTTCCCACGTCAGATGATCCAGCAGGGACCGGATCAGCTGTTCGGGATGGTCCCGCAGGTAAAACGTTCCATGAATCAGGTTGACCCCCAGGATCCCCAGGGCCTCTTGCTGGCGCACCGGTTCCTTGTCCAGCAGCCGGACGTGAATGATCAGGTCCGAGGGCGGCTGGCGCGGGGCGTGTTGGAACCGGATGCCCATCCAGCCATGCCCTTCCTGTCGGCGGGCGTAACTTCGCGTCGCCACCGTGTCGGCAAAGGCAAAGAAATTCCGTTCGGCACCCTTGATCCGATCCAGCCGCTCCAGGATCAGGGCAAACTCGTGATCGAGCATCGCCTCCAGTCGCTGCCGGCTTACGTAGCGCTGGGTGGGACCGTACACGGCGTCGCTCACCGCCATGTCATAGGCCGAGATGGTCTTGGCCACCGTGCCCGACGCACCGCCGACACGGAAAAACCAGCGCGCCACCTCCTGCCCGGCGCCGATTTCGGCAAACGTGCCGTACCAGCGCGCGTCCAGATTGATCCGCAACGCCTTTTCGTGCGGACTGGGGGATGCCTCGCTTGACCAGTCCATGGATGGTTGTGCCTTGTCCGACCCAGTAAACCTGCGTGCCCCCGTCGCCGCAACGTTCAAGTGTCCATCCAAACAGGCAACAACCCCGGGCCATCAAGCCTTTGCCTGCGATTGGATGGGAAATGACCAACGTCCCCGCACCCCGTTCTTCTAACGGGGACCAAAGGAGGTGCCCGGCCCATCAATCCCACCCCGGAGGAAGACCGCGTCCTCGCGGTCCGCGTCGCGCACGGGCATGGAGCGCTGTGCCCCTCTCGGGGATCGGAGCGGGGATGCACCGCCCTCACCACTGCTCAGTCCCATCATGGTCAGCCGGTTCGATTAGGATCCTTTCCGTATGGGCGCAAAAGAACCAGACGGGTTGTTCCGAAGAAGAAACGACCGGCAGGATACGTCGCCCTGCCGGTCGGTCCCAAAAGCAGCAGCCGGATTGTACGACGGGTCAGCGTCGCCGGAGGAACAGTAGGGGCAATCCGCCCAACAACAACAGCGCGGCCGTGTTGGGCTCGGGGATCATGTAGGCCACCGCGTTCAGTAACAACTGGGGACCGTCGCCGATCAGGTCGAAGATCCCCGCCACTTCTGATGTCACCTGATCCCTCTCACGACTTCCGGTCAGAAACACCAACCTCCGGCCTCCAAGGATTTCATTCCTTGCGCCGCCGTCCGAGGGTGTCAGCGTGGCCCCGGCCGGCCATTCGGCGATGATCATCCGTGTACCACCCACCGGGCCGGCATCAGCCGGCGCAATTCTGGCGAGGATCGTGCCCCCGCCGTCCAGCGGGTCGGGGGAGACTGAAATGCCTCGTTGTACGTTGTTTGTACCGTCAATGATGGCCGTGACGATCGTGGCGTACGGATTGACGGTAATGTTGTTCTGATCAAGCTGGATTCCATTGAAGATCGGGTGCGCAGGTTGCTCCACAAGCAGCCGGATGTCGTTGGTGGTGTCGATAGGAGTAGTGCTGGCAGTGACATAACCCAGGCGATTGTCCCGCAGGACGTATCCACCCAGGATCATCACGGGTTTGGTGATGGCGGTGTTCCATGCATAGGTTTCGTTACTTTGTTGGTAATGAGCGCTGTTGACCGATCGGCTGATAATGATCAGATCAAACGTGTTGAGCTGGTCAATCAGGCTCTGAGGAGGGTTGTCCTGCGTGAGGAACCGGGTGACGCTGTACCCGTTCGCCGTTAAAAGCTGAGTGTAGCCGGCGTCCGGAGCCTGGGTAAAACCACGCGCCGCAGCTGCGGCCGAGGGTTGGTTGTCACCCGGGTGAAAGCTGATCCAAGCGATGTTGCCGCCAGCCAACGCGGTGAACGCTGCCAAGCTCACCGCCCCACAGAGCGCGCTGATACTACGCATAGAGCCTGCTGCGACTCAGAGGTGTGGTTGTTCGGGTTTCAGTTACGTACACCGCGCTTTTACAGGACTGTAACCCACCTGTCAACAAGTTTTTTCAAACCTTGCACTAGCGCGTCCTGATCGTCCCGGCTCGAAATGACCGGCCAGTTGAACCCCGGCCGGGTTGGGTCCTTGCCGACATCCTGCGGTTGTCCGGGTTAAACAACGGCGGCACCACCGGCGCCGAGCCGGCTGACCTTCTCCCCATGGCCGCCTTTCTCGTTGGAAACTAACAGGTTGGCTTGTCCTCGCCCTCCTGGACCGGTCTACCTCTTTGGCAGCAGTGGCGGGGAACATCCCACGCCGACCCGGCAAGCCCATGCCGGCGTACGACATTGGCACGCACATGTTCAGACCGGAGCCCCCAGACCACGCCCGGCTACTTCAGGAGGACTGATTTGGGCTTCCACGCTCCGGCGCCACCAGAACATCCGTTCAAGCCCCACACGATTCGGGTAGGATCGGGGCACCCAGGTCTCGAGGAGTTCGAAATGGGGTCCGAAGCGGCTTTTAACCTCCTCGACGGTGGTGCCAAAGGGCGGCTCCGGACCGTCATCGGGTATGAGATAATGAATGGCCAGGAAGTACCCGCCCGGCTTGAGCCACCGCAGTACGGCGTTCACATAGGCCGAACGGTCGGCCGGCAGAATGGCGCAATACAGCGTGTGCTCGAACAACCAATCGAACTGGCGGGGAGGTTCCAGCCGCAAAAAATCGCCGCATAGCACCTCGCCCGGCAGACCGGCCCCGGCCAGGCGTTGCCGGGCACGGGTCACGGCCGTCGGGGCAAAATCCAGCCCGGTGACATGGAACCCCGCACGGGCCCACGGGATCAGATCGTGGCCGGAGCCGCACCCCGGTACCAGGACGGCCCCCCGTGGCAGGTTCGGATGCGCCTCCAGAAAATCCACCAGGCCCGGCGCCGGCTCACCCTTGTCCCAACCAGTGTCACCGGTCTGGTAACGGTGCTCCCAATAATCCCAACGATCTGGCGTCATCGGTCCCTCGGATCTCATGAGACTTTCAGCATCCCACACCGGAAAGGTCCGGACCTGTTGGTTGGACCGGGACTTGACCGCGGATCACCCCATCCACCAACTCCACCACCGCCGGTGCATGAGCGGCCACACGATCGTCGTGTGTGGCCATGACCAGCGTCAGGCCCCGTTCGGCCCGGATTTCCAACAACAGTCGCAGGATTTCTTCCCCGGTTTGCGAGTCCAGGTTGCCGGTCGGTTCATCAGCCAAAACCAGGGCCGGTTCATTGATCAGGGCCCGGGCAATGGCCACCCGCTGTTGTTCGCCCCCGGACAATTCCGCCGGTTTGTGTTCCATGCGTGCACCCAGCCCCACCCGGGCCAGTAATTCCCGCCCGCGCCGTTCCGCCTCCCGCGGGTCCATGCGGGCCATCCGGGCCGGTAAACACACATTTTCCAGTGCGTCCAGCTCGGGCAGCAGATGATAGGCCTGAAAGACAAAACCCACATGTCGATTCCGAAATCGGGACAACGCTGTTTCCGACAACCCGGCCAGCGGACGACCCTGAAAAAGAATCTCCCCTTCGTCCGGCACGTCCAGGCCCCCCAGCAGGTGCAATAACGTGCTCTTGCCGGCCCCGGAAGCGCCGCGAATGGCCAGAAAAGCCCCCTCCCGGATCACCAGGTTCACCCCGCGCAACACCTCCAAACTTCGACGCCCCATGCGGTACCGCTTGACCAGGCGCCGTGCCTCCAAAATGGGCGGCCGCGCCGGTTCCGAGGAAGCGCCCGGCCCGAGCCCTGTTCCCCGGGTGTTCGGGATGGACGAAATGGATTCACTCATGTCGCAAAGCCTCCACCGGATTCAGTCGGCTGGCATGTCGGGCCGGGAACGCCGCCGCCAGCAGGCAAATCAAAAGCGACCCGCCACAGATGATGGCCACGTCCTGCGGCAACACCAGGGCCGGCAGTTGGTCAAATCCGTAAATCGACGCCGGAAACAGCTCGAACCCGGTCAGGCGCCTCAAAAACGCCAGAAACTCGTTGCGGTGGGCAATGGCGGTCAAACCAAGGGTCATGCCGCCCAGTACACCCCCCACGCTCACGATCAGGCTCTGACCCAGAAACACCCACAGCACCTGCCGGTTGGTGGCCCCCAGGGCCTTGAGCACACCGATCTCTCGCGTCTTCATCACCACGAACGTGATCAGGGTACACGTGATCCCGAACGCCGCCACCACCACGATGAAAAACAGGATGTACAGCATCACGTTCTTTTCCACCAGCACCGCCAACATGAGCGGACTGTCCTCCATCCACGTGGTCACCAACGCCTCCGGCCCCAGCGCCTCGCGCAGCGCCCGAGCCGCGCCCTGGGGCTGAAGGGGATCCCGCAACGCCACCAGCAAACCATGCACGGCATCCTGATCCGCCAGGTCGAACAACTCCTGCGCATCCTCCAAACGGGCCACCACCACGTTGGCATTGAACTCATAGTACCCGGCATCGAAAATGCCGCGCACGGTGAAGTCCTCCGGTAAAATGGCCTCGGCTTGACCCCGTTCATGGCTTTCCTTGAGCCGTCGCAATTCCTGCCAGGAATACACCGTGACGCGATCCCCCACCCGCAGCCCCATGTTCTCCGCGAACACCGTGCCCACCAGCAGATCGCGCGGGCCGAGCTCGAACCGACCTTCGGCCATGCTCCGCGGCAGCGCCGTCACCTGCGCCTCCCGTTCGGGCAGACAACCGCGGATCACCGGGGCATACACCCGGGGCTGCCCGTGCACCGGCTGCGTTTCCACCAGCACCTGGCCCAGTACATACGGCGTGGCCCCCGCCACCACGGGGTGTTTCTCCACCCTGGCCAGCCAGTCCTGCCAGCCGGTCATCACACCGTCCCGAAGCAACACCCGCGCATGCGCATTGAACCCGAACACACGCTCCCGCAGGTCCCGGTCGAACCCGCTCATCACACTGATCACGATGATCAACACCGCCACCCCAAGGGTCACCCCCAGAACGGAAATCAGCGTGATGACCGACACAAAGGAGCGTTTCGGCCGCAGGTACCGCAATGCCAGTAACAGTTCAAAAGGCAAACGCGACATCCGCGGCAGCCTAGGCAACCGCAACACAGCCTGTCAACGAACGCACGGAATCAACAACGCACAGGCCGGATTCGGCCACCCGGACCAACCAAGGGCTCTCGGATAAACCCGCCAGGGCCAAATGATCCGGATTTCGCCGGGCGCCTGCCACGCCAATGACCGCCACTGAGGGTATGGACACGGCGCCCGGTGCCCGTTCACAAACCATGAAGGCGCGGAGGGATTCAACCACAGGAGCACAGTGGACATGGAAGGAATCACCGGCGTGTTGTTCCGGGGAAGGATGAACGGGAGCGGCACCGTCGTCCGTGCCCGCCGCAGCAACGGCTGCCGGCACGCGGTCCGTTGTAAACTGCTGGATCTGGCCAAGCACCTCGCCATTCTGCGAAAGCCCGCCATCCGGCACGAATGTCGTCGTTCCCTGCCTTCAGCACCCCCTCGCGGTGCCAGGATCCCCCCGGGGCATTTAGCCGCCCGTCCGCCAAGCGGGGAAACTCCACGCTACTCCCCCGGCCCAGCCAAAACCTCCGGCGCCGCGCCCGAATCGCGGCCGGGAGTCAGCCCGCACGCGAGGCGCGCCCTCCTGCGCGATGCACAGTATGCTCCTGAGTACCAACCCGGGCCAGCCCGGGAACTTGCCCCGGCCGGGCGCCGCGAAACATTTTCGTTGACAACTCCGGCCCACAGAGGCCAGATACACACAGAACACACCCGGGAGGTTGCATTATGAAACAGCTCACACGACCTGGAAACCCGCCCGAGGAATTCATCCACCAAGTCCCAGTCCACTCAAGCCATGCTTCGCGTCGCAAGCCCTTGCTTTCATGGTTTGCAGCGTTGTTGTTGGCGACCTCCTTCGCAGAACTGTCGGCCCGGGCTTCGTCCTGTGTGCCCGCTCCCTTGGGGCTCGTGGCCTGGTGGCGGGCGGAGGGCGACGTTGCCAATGCCACCGGATTGCATACCGTTAGTGAGGCCCAGAACGTGGCCTACGCACCCGGCAAGGTCGGGCAGGCCTGGCTTTTTACTGCTTCGAACCAGCGGATCGCCCTGAGTGCCCAGCGTCTTCAGGTGGGTCGGGATCCCGGGCTGACCGTGGAGGCGTGGATCCGGCCCACCAGCACGAACACAAACCAGTATCTGATCTATTCCTATGAGCCTTGGGCGAACGCCGGTCCCGGACTGTTTGTAGAACTGCTGTCCGGAGGTGGCGTGCGGGCCAACATCGCCCAGAGAATGCGCATTTCACGGGAGTACTATGTCATCCCCGGGCTCGTGCAAACCGGGCCGGGGTTGGTGGAACCCGACGCGTGGACCCACGTGGCCGTAACATATGACCTGGCCAGTGCCACCGCCCGCATCTACGTGAACGGTTCCCTGCAAGCCGAGGCGCTCGTCCCTCCTGCGGGCATTCCCCGCTGGGACACGCGCTTCATCACCTACCAGCCCTTGAGCCTGAGCGGGGACACCTATCGGGGCCTGGTGGACGAGATCAGTTTCTACAATCGCGCCCTGACCCCTGAGGAAATTCAGGCACTGGTAACCTCCGACTCGGCCGGCAAATGCCTGGCGGAGCCTGCCTGGATCCTCCTGCCCCGAGACACGATCATGCTCGTGACGGGCACGAATGTTTGGGAGGCTCGGGCCATTGGGGCCGAGCCCATCGAGTACCAATGGTTCCGGGACGGACAGCCCCTTGCCGACGCCACCAGCCCTTTACTGACGCTCGGCCCATTCTCCCAGGCCGGCATCTACACCTATCAGGTCGTCGCATCGAATGCCCTCGGCGCACGGACCAGTGCCCCGGTGCGCGTGGACGCGCGCTGGTTGATTGCCCAGGAGGCCATTTACGATCCCCTCACCACTGGATACTTTCCCTGGGCCCTTATCGAGGGGACAAACATCGTAAGTGACAGGGAGGTGGCCCTGTTCCTCTTCAGCGGGTTTCCGAACGGACAGATCTTTTACACCCTGAACGGCACCACACCGGACTTCCGCGGCCTGCCCTATCCCCCGGCCGGGGGGCTCATCGTGCTCAACCGCTCCGCTTGGCTGCGGGCAGCCGTCTGCAGCTCCGACCTCACCATGCGCTGGGAAATGCCGCCCATCCGGATCGTCATTCCCCAACGGCTGAACCTCGAGATCAATAATCCCGGAGGCGGACAGGTCACGGTTGATCCGCCGGGAGTGTCTTTCCTTCGGGGCACCGAGGTCACGGTCCGTGCCGTGCCGGATCCGGGTTGGACCTTCCTGGGCTGGTTGGGGGACGTTACCGGCACCAAACCGGAGCTGCGACTCCTCATGGACCGACCGCGCCGGATTCGGCCCGTATTCGCCACCGGCCTGCGTCTGAGCGTGGTGGGGGAGGGGTCCATTCAGACCGATCCGTCGCTGGACCTCTATCCTTTCGGGCAGCCGGTGCGGCTCACGGCCGTTCCAGCTCCGGGCCAGCGCTTTGCCCTGTGGGGCGGCAATGCCGGCGGAACAATCAATCCCGTGATCATTGTTCCCACCACACCTGAACCGACTGTGACAGCCCTGTTCGCCCCGTTGGAATCCAACCAGGTCACCGTCACGGTGATTCTTGAAGGCCAGGGCCAGGTGATTGCAAACCCGTCCAACAGCATCGTACCAATCAACACGGTTGTGACCCTCCGGGCCGTGCCGGAGCCCGGCTGGACCTTCATCGGCTGGGCCGGAGACGTCACCGGTACGGACCCGGTCATTCAGGTGCCCGCCGAGACCAGCAAGGTGGTGCGGGCCCGTTTCCGCCGGCTGCCCGAGTTGGTGACCGGTCCGGGCTCGCGCGAAGCCGCCGGATTGCGTCTCGAACTGCGCGGCATGCCCGGGCGGTCCGTAACGGTTGAAACTTCCGAAGACCTCCTCCAATGGACGCCCTGGATGGAGGTGACCCCCGCACTGGACCGGGTGACCCTCCTGGATACCAACGCCTTACGGCTTCCTCACCGCTTCTATCGGGCCCGGCTTCAGCCATAGCCGTGGAAGAAGACCGCCTGCGGAATAGCCGGTGGACCGGCAAGAAGTCGGAGAGCCGCGGGCCCGGCAGTGCCTGCGTCTTGTCCGCCTCGTTCACCACTGAAGCACTGAGGACATGAACTGAAGAGATACGGAGGGCAGACAGGCGGAGCGCAGAGGGGCCAAGCCGATGAAATAGAAAGGAAGGCCACCCTCCACGGTGGCCGGTAAAAGAACGAACGGCCGGGATGCGGCCTCCCCGGTAAATGCGGCGGGACACGTAGAGTTCCCGGATGCCCGCGGCTCCACTGGAAAGACGCGAGGGGATTGAACCACGGGTCACAGAGGTGAAACCCGGGGGATTGCTGCTGATGCCCCGGGACAGGGAGGGCGACGGACCCCTGTGTCTGCAGCTTCACAGCTGCCGGCCGGCAGCTTGTGATGAATCGGCTGGCGCCGTGGGGCCGCTGAAGTGCTGCCATTCGCAGGGGGCAGGGCATCCGGCGATGTGCCTAATAGCCCAGGCATACGCACATGGTCGGTTTGAGACATGCGGCTCTAATCAACGCCAGCCTCCGCGTCTTGTGTTCCCTGTGCTTTAATAATTAGCATCTTCCTGGTTGGGCCCGTCGGTGTCGCCGGGGGCTCGCTTTGTACAGCACATTACCTGGTTTCCCTACAATGTCCGAACCGTAACAAGGTCCTGCAGCCACCGTGTTTTGGGTGCCTATTCGCGCCTGGTCGCAATGGAAACCTTCAAGTGCTTGAGGACGGGCTGGTTCGGTAATCTTTGGGCGGCGCGTGGCCGTGCGCCGGTCTCGGGTGCGGTCGATATCTAAAAGTGGGTGGAACGGTCTCTAATGCCTTTCAGCGGTTCGTGGGGTTCCGACCGCCTGCGCGAGGAGGTCATTTGCCACGCGCGAGCCTGGTCATCAAGGCCTTTCGGCGTTTGGAGGGTTCGCATCGTAGAGAAGCCGTGGCGCAGGCAATCATGCCTGCGGCAAAACCCTCATCCCCTCTGGGCGCGACGCAACTTCACGACACAGCCTGATCCCGGCAGACATGATTGTCTGCCCCACGGCTGTCGTCTCCTTTCGGCGCTCGGAGCGCGGGCTCCATTGCTAAGATATCCCGGGATTGGTGCCCAGGGAGTATCTGTCGATATGGCCTTTCGGCAGTGTGTGGGGTTCCGGCAGGACGGTACGTTCTGCCCTGCCGCCGCGTACAGGTCACCAGTGCCTTTCCGCCATGTGCTGCCTTCTGACCGGCGGAAGATCCCGTAGATCGCGCAGGTCGCGATCAAGTCGCCAATGCCTTTCGGCGGTTTGTGGGGTTCCGACAACGGCACGATCCGGGTTACGTCCCGAGCCTACCGCAGCGTCACCAATGCCTTTCGGCGGTTTGTGGGGTTCCGACCTATCCTCAGGCCTCGATGGCTCCGGTCGCCATTGTGTGGTCACCAATGCCTTTCGGCGGTTTGTGGGGTTCCGACCTGCTGGAGCTCACCGGCACCAAGGAGACTGGGTGCCTCGTCACCAATGCCTTTCGGCGGTTTGTGGGGTTCCGACCCTGGGCCCGCCTGGTCAACCAACACGACATCGCGATAATGTCACCAATGCCTTTCGGCGGTTTGTGGGGTTCCGACGGTTGGCATCGCACCAACCTCTAGCGAGAATCGTGCCGTCACCAATGCCTTTCGGCGGTTTGTGGGGTTCCGACGCCTCCCGTGGGATCTGCACGCCGTTCCGCCAAAGCCCCAGTCACCAATGCCTTTCGGCGGTTTGTGGGGTTCCGACCTTGGCCTAGGCCATGACCGGGTTGACCAAGGCCTTGGCGTCACCAATGCCTTTCGGCGGTTTGTGGGGTTCCGACGACCGGTACGGCCCGGGAGCTCCCGCCCTCGGGCCAGGTGTCACCAATGCCTTTCGGCGGTTTGTGGGGTTCCGACCACGGGTGGGTGTTGATTGGTACCCTGACCGGCCGGGTCACCAATGCCTTTCGGCGGTTTGTGGGGTTCCGACTCGTCCAGACCGGATACGAGGTTAAGTAAGTCACTAGTCACCAATGCCTTTCGGCGGTTTGTGGGGTTCCGACCCCCGCCGTAAAGGCGGGGCTTCGGGCGGCGTTTGAACGTCACCAATGCCTTTCGGCGGTTTGTGGGGTTCCGACTCCTATTTCATCGGTCCGGCTCCGTTCGGGTGCCGGTTTGCTGTCACCAATGCCTTTCGGCGGTTTGTGGGGTTCCGACGGATTCGATCCGTCGTCGTAGTGATCACCCGGGCCTCCGAGGTCACCAATGCCTTTCGGCGGTTTGTGGGGTTCCGACGGGGCGTCATGCCCCGGGGAAAACCAAGGGGAGCATATGTCACCAATGCCTTTCGGCGGTTTGTGGGGTTCCGACTCCGAGATGGATACAAAATCGTCGCCCGTGAAGACGACGTCACCAATGCCTTTCGGCGGTTTGTGGGGTTCCGACGCGATTGGTCGATAACGATGCTGGGCGCCCCTGCCGGTCACCAATGCCTTTCGGCGGTTTGTGGGGTTCCGACGCCGACTGCGCGTTGGTGCGCCCACGGAGGCGGGGTTGTCACCAATGCCTTTCGGCGGTTTGTGGGGTTCCGACGATTGCTGGGGTCATGGGACTGTTGTTGTGGAGGCCGGTGTCACCAATGCCTTTCGGCGGTTTGTGGGGTTCCGACGTTTGCCTGATGATGAAGTGCGTTCCTTTTGGTTGCGTCACCAATGCCTTTCGGCGGTTTGTGGGGTTCCGACATTTGGTGGTTGCGGTAGAAAAGTGTGTGCGGTCGTGGTCACCAATGCCTTTCGGCGGTTTGTGGGGTTCCGACTCGCGATTGGTGCCGAAAGGCAGTTGAGAGAGTGCCGTCACCAATGCCTTTCGGCGGTTTGTGGGGTTCCGACCGGTTGATGGAGGATGGAGTATGTTGGGCATTCTTGTCACCAATGCCTTTCGGCGGTTTGTGGGGTTCCGACACGGTACCACGCGGACCCTGTTAAGGTTGGGGCGACGTCACCAATGCCTTTCGGCGGTTTGTGGGGTTCCGACAGGGTCGGACTGCGGGTCAAACTGTCATGGGGACGTCACCAATGCCTTTCGGCGGTTTGTGGGGTTCCGACTTGTGGTGAATGTTGATCTTACCCTTACGGGGTCGTTGTCACCAATGCCTTTCGGCGGTTTGTGGGGTTCCGACGGGGGTGTAATACGAATGTTACCGTGGTTACGAATGTCACCAATGCCTTTCGGCGGTTTGTGGGGTTCCGACTACGGGGTCGTTTACGGCTCAGTTGGATTGGACACAGGTCACCAATGCCTTTCGGCGGTTTGTGGGGTTCCGACTGGGGGGTGTAATACGAATGTTACCGTGGTTACGAATTGTCACCAATGCCTTTCGGCGGTTTGTGGGGTTCCGACTGCGTCCCAAGACAGTTTAACTTGAGACTAAGGCACTAACGTCACCAATGCCTTTCGGCGGTTTGTGGGGTTCCGACCACCCGGTGGGCCACTAAACATCCAAGCCCTCGACACGTCACCAATGCCTTTCGGCGGTTTGTGGGGTTCCGACAAGGAGATCTGCAGGATGTTGTTCGACGGCCCTAAGTCACCAATGCCTTTCGGCGGTTTGTGGGGTTCCGACGCATTCAGACTGCTATTACTTAAGGTGCTATGACAAGTCACCAATGCCTTTCGGCGGTTTGTGGGGTTCCGACAGAAGGCCGGTGGTCGGGGGAGCCCCCCGGAGGGTCGGAGTCACCAATGCCTTTCGGCGGTTTGTGGGGTTCCGACCCGCACCAATGCGGTCCTGGGGCTCTCAGTCGTCCGGTGTCACCAATGCCTTTCGGCGGTTTGTGGGGTTCCGACCATCCTTGCCCCCGCTGAAGGGGGCATCGCCGCCACGAGTCACCAATGCCTTTCGGCGGTTTGTGGGGTTCCGACTCCACAGGAGGGCTGCGGAGCAAATCCTGACCGACTACCGTGTCACCAATGCCTTTCGGCGGTTTGTGGGGTTCCGACCCGTCGTGTCTTATATCCAGCGGCGGCTCCTACGGGCCAGGTCACCAATGCCTTTCGGCGGTTTGTGGGGTTCCGACCCCCGGGCGTTGAGGTCTGGGGTGGATGCATTAACCTGTCACCAATGCCTTTCGGCGGTTTGTGGGGTTCCGACACGTGATTCAGGCTTTGAGGAGGTTCGCATGATTGTCACCAGTCACCAATGCCTTTCGGCGGTTTGTGGGGTTCCGACCCTTTGAGGCCGGCATGACAGACCTGGCCACCAACACCGGTCACCAATGCCTTTCGGCGGTTTGTGGGGTTCCGACTTGAGGTCTGGGGTGGATGCATTAACCTGGGAGAATCGGGCGTCACCAATTCCTTTCGGCGGTTTGTGGGGTTCCGACAGGTCTGGGGTGGATGCATTAACCTGGGAGAATCGGGGTGTCACCAATGCCTTTCGGCGGTTTGTGGGGTTCCGACGCAATGTACTCCGCTGGTGTCATCCGCCCAGCAGCCTCCCGTCACCAATGCCTTTCGGCGGTTTGTGGGGTTCCGACCCCCGGGCGTTGAGGTCTGGGGTGGATGCATTAACCTGTCACCAATGCCTTTCGGCGGTTTGTGGGGTTCCGACCGACCCCGGATATGTGGCGGTACTGGAACAGCAGACCGGCTGGTCACCAATGCCTTTCGGCGGTTTGTGGGGTTCCGACCTGCGCGCCGTGGCGTTGAGGAATTGCGCCCGGAGCTTGGTCACCAATGCCTTTCGGCGGTTTGTGGGGTTCCGACTATGAAGAAGGAGATCTGCAGGATGTTGTTCGACGGGTCACCAATGCCTTTCGGCGGTTTGTGGGGTTCCGACAAGGTGCCAACGGCAGAAGGCCGGTGGTCGGGGGAGCGTCACCAATGCCTTTCGGCGGTTTGTGGGGTTCCGACCGGGATTCCCACGGGTGGGTCCTTATTGGGACCCTGTCACCAATGCCTTTCGGCGGTTTGTGGGGTTCCGACGCTGCTGCCTTGGTCAGATGACCCGGAAGACGACCGGTCACCAATGCCTTTCGGCGGTTTGTGGGGTTCCGACCTGACCAAAGGAGATGAGTGGAACGTGCAACCATT
>NZ_JAAKYA010000065.1:0-687 GCF_011044775.1 Limisphaera ngatamarikiensis
GCGCAGGTAAGGGGCGGGGCGTATCCCCACGGTCCGTAGAAAGATGCGGGCACAGGAGACTGTGCCCCTCCCCCAAAGGTCCCATGGGAGGGACCGCGTCCTCGCGGTCCGCAAGAATTGGCGGGCACGGGGGACCGTGCCCCTCCCGGGGAATCCCAAATCGAAGGCACCCCAGCCCATTTGCGAGGTCGGGAGGGTCCGCGTCCCCGCGGTCCGGAAGCAAAGGCAGACCCCATGGCCCGTGCCGAACCTGCAGCGCGACCTAATGGCCGGGTGCTCTTCCGAATTCCGACAGGTTGGGAGGGACGGCGTCCCCGCCGTCCGCGAGAATGTCGGGCATAGAGCACTGTGCCCCTCCCCCAAGGTCCCGTAGGAGGGACTGCGTCCCAGGCCGTATGCTCGATGCGCCTATAATAAGCTGCTGATCGGAAGCGACACCGGCCACCCGGCTTGTTGCACCGGGAAACGGCTGCGGAACACTTTGCCGGACACCAACGGCCGCCTTAGACCTCGGGACATGCTTTGCGCGCTCTCTTCTGGCCGTTCTCCGTGTCCTCTGTGTCTCTGTGGTTCGATCTCTCCATGCCTCTGGACCAACCGGACCGGCTGCAGGGCGAGGTGCGGTCGGCGGTGGTGGTGCAGACGCCGGAGCTGATGAACTACGACCTGGACGGGAATCTTGTCCGG
>NZ_JAAKYA010000065.1:925-4111 GCF_011044775.1 Limisphaera ngatamarikiensis
GTTGTGGAGTTGAACGCGACGAACCACGCCCTGGTGCGGTCGTACGTGTGGGGATTGGATCTTTCGGAATGCCTGGACGGTGCGGGTGGAGTGGGCGGGTTGTTGTGGGTGCGGTTGAGCGGTGGGCCTGCTGCGGGAGTGCACTTTGTGACGTACGACGGCAACGGGAACGTATGGAACCTGGTCTCGGCGAGCACAGGAACCGAGACTGCGCGGTACGAGTATGGACCGTTTGGGGAGCCTTTGCGGCTGACGGGCGCTGCGGCGGGGTGGAATCCGTTCCGGTTCAGCACGAAGCGGACGGAGGACGGCACGGGCCTGGTGCTGTACGAGATGCGGGTTTACGTTCCCTCGCTTGGTCGTTGGCCGAACGGAGACCCGATTGGGGAACGGGGTGGAAGAAACCTTTACGGGTTCGTTCGAAATGATCCAATGGGTCGGTTTGATCGCCTCGGGTTATTCGACCGCAACAGCCCGAGCGGAAATCTCGAGATACCCTTCTCAGCGCAGCCTTGCGGAAATGCGACGGCCCTAGTCAACAGTGGGTCCGCCGAAGTGTGGGCTTGTGGTTCCGTCAAGATCATAGTGATCGGGCCAGGTCAAGGCGGGCACGGGGATGCCGGTGAGATCATCCTATTGCCAATCGGCACGGGATGGGTTCCAATGTCTGACAACGAACCTCCCAACGTTGTGTGCAAAATGAAATACAAATGTACAATGCAGTGTTGTTGTGCATTCGGCAATTTCAATCCTGTGTGGAAAGGAAAACGGGAGTGGGTTTACGGTCGGGTGTTTTCCAAGATGAAAATCAACCCGTGGACAGGCCAACAAGAAAGGGACAGGGACAGCAACCTGGTGTGGAAAAATGCGAAGTGCGAGATTGACCTGATAGAGCTGGAAAGGGCCGACAAGGATTGCCAAGACACGTCGAAGGACAAATGCCACATACGAATTCAGTTGAAAAGCCATTGACTTATGCAAGTCCGACCGATTGTGTCTGCTTTTGTAGCTTTCATCCTTGTGGCGCTGGCGCTAGTCCCTGGCAGGCTGGGAAAGGACAAATACAACCTGGTTAACTGGCCGGACGGAGAACACGACCGGTATGCAATTGAGGTTGTACGACCGAGGATATCTTATGTCGTCATTCCTGATGTAAAGGCATTGCAAACTGCAAATCATTTTATTGTGGGAAAGGCACATTGGAAATACTTGGACGGCTTTTTCACAAATTCGAGTGGCGTGCCGATCACAAATGAGGTGTGGTTTGTACTGGACAAACGCAAGCGTTATCCAAAGTGCTATGCCTTCCTCTCTATCGAGAAGGGGTCTTGGATTGCCTACTGCATCTCGAACAACGTGCCGACGAATATCGTTGAGGTAGAAGAGTTTATTAGTTCACGATCCTCTTTGCGTGGTGGAGGAGTGCCACCGTTGTGACCTTCGGCTATCCCGTCAAAGCGGCTAGAACGAATTAGGGTACTGTTGGCCTCGGCAAGGGTGGTTGGCCATGGAACGCCTGCCACACAACGCCGGAGGTTGAGTTCTTTCGTTGGGATCGCGAATGAGCCGAGATGCGATCCGCAGCACTCAGTGAACAACATCACAAAAGTGCGAGTCCCGCTTTGGGACTAAAAGTTCCGTGTGAGCAGAAGAGTCGCTAGTGCGGCGGGCAGTAGTCTGTATGAGGCGATGTTGCGACATACGAGCGACGGTGTCAGAAATGGGACTGGGCATGGCAAAGCGATCGCTGCGCCTGTGCCAAGTAGGATTGCGGCCTACCGGGGACGTCATACGCTGAGCAGGCATAATGGGGAACGATAATCCATTCTGTCGCAATGCTGGGCAAAAGTGCAGCACGACGGATGTGGTGCTGTACCAAAACCGTGCCTATGGTCGCGCCCTGGGAAGGTGGTTGAGCAGGGATCCGATTGGGGAACGAGGTGGAGTGAACCTTTACGCGGCCATGGTTAATGAGCCGCAAAAGCTGTTCGATGCTTTGGGGCTGGAGTGTGTCGGACACTCTTGCTCCGGTTATGATGAGGACGGTCTGCACTTCTGTGGCCCTCCAAGCCCGCCTCCGACGCCCCGACCACATGACCCGCATGGCTAAAATCGCGTTCCGCCTTACAATCCACCAGATGCTGGGAAACCTTGCTGCGTTGATCCGGCGGTTCTGAAGAAGGCGAAAAGAACCGACCCTACGCCAACCAAGGGATCGAGAAGAATCGATGGTGGAGTGGACTGGACGATTCATATGAAAATCGACCTCGAAATTGATGGTCCGTACAAAGATTTGCAAATCTACTGGACGCCTTGTTGGCGAATAGACGGTACGTCCGGGATTATTCCCTCATGCTCGAACAAGACTGCGTGCGACTTTCCAACAGTAACGTGGGCGAACATTGGTGGGCCATATGTCACCACAGCCCGTGTGTTCTGGCTTTCTTGCGAGGGTGGGAAGTGGACAAAGAAAAAGTATATAGCTCACGGCGCCTACACATTCGACGGAAAATGGACGTTTACAGGCGACTAGCCGTTGCTTTGGGCATGGTTCTCATAGCTGCTGGCTGTTCAACCAAGCCCAAGCAGTTCGGCCAGGCACAAGCTGACAGGCTGCTGTGCCTGAGGCAGATACGATGCGTTGCTTACTGCGGGTTCCAGTACCTAGCAGACCACGACTGACAGTTCCCGAGGACGTTGGAGGAAGCGGTTAGGGTTGAAGCCGGTGAGGAGATGGCCCGGCGCATGAGTCAATGCCCTGCAAAAGAGTCGGCGGCAAAATACATCTACGTGGACTGGTCTCGGTGGTTCACCAACGGTGCCGTGCCGAAAGACTATCCCTTGGTTTACGACTCGAAACGCCATCAGCACGGCAACGGCATAAACGTGGCGCTCATGGATGGCACGGCCTTTTGGGACGAAGATGCCCGCTGGCTTTGCGACTTTGCAAGGAAGCATCCCGAATACGGGTTGGTTATCCCGAAGTAATCGCCCAGCCAAAGGGTGAGAAGGCATTTAACTGCACTCGGGACGCCGCGAACTGACCCGGACATCCTCTGCTGGCGCGCACCCTCGAGCCTAGGTTCCGGCGGCTTCTTCGCGCCCGGACCTCACGCAGGGCTGCCGGCGGGCCGCCGGCGCCATGGAAAATCCCGGCGGGCGCTTACTCGCCCTCGGGCTGCGATG
>NZ_JAAKYA010000065.1:4121-4817 GCF_011044775.1 Limisphaera ngatamarikiensis
CTGGCGCCGGTCTGGCAACAGGCTGCCACCGATGGCAAAACATGGCCACAACCACTTCAGCTGCCCGATTTTCCCAGGGACGAGCTGGGATGGAGTCTGCGGTGGAGCAGCAACACGGTCAACCGGCTCAACCAGTACACGGCTCGGACGGTGCCGGGGGTGGTGGGGGTGTCGGGGGAGGCGGTCGAGGGAGCGACGGTGACGTTGTGGTGGGGGACCAACGACTGGGCGCCGGTGATTCGGCAGGGTCGGTACTGGTATGGGGAGGTGTGGGTGAACAATGCGACGGGTGCGGTGGGGGTGGTGGTGACGAACCTGGGGGTGGTGTGGGGGAATCCGGACCGGCTGCAGGGGGAGGTGCGGTCGGCGGTGGTGGTGCAGACGCCGGAGCTGATCATCCATGACCTGGACGGGAATCTTGTCCGGGACGGTCGGTGGGTGTACAGTTGGGATGCTGAGAACCGGCTGGTGCGCGTGATGAGCTGGGGCAACCTGGATCGGCGTCGGGTGGACTGGACGTACGATGCGTTGGGGCGTCGGGTGCGGCAGGTGCGGTACGTCTGGACCAGCCGCACGTGGCAGGTGGTGGAGGATCTGAAGCTGGTGAGTGATCCCGTGTGGTTTGGTCGTCACATTGCGGAGCTGAACGGGACGAACGGTGCGGTGGTGCGTTCGTACGTGTGGGGATTGGATGTT
>NZ_JAAKYA010000065.1:5019-6814 GCF_011044775.1 Limisphaera ngatamarikiensis
CCCGTTTGTGGAGCCCTTGCGGCTGACGGGCCCTGCGACCGGTTCGAATCCGTTCCGGTTCAGCACGAAGCGGACGGAGGACGGCACGGGCTTGGTGCTGTACGAATACCGCGCCTACAGTCCCGCCCTGGGAAGGTGGTTGAGCAGGGATCCCATGGTTGAACGCGGAGGGTTGAACTTGTGCGGATTCGTGGGAAACAATCCGATCGACGTTATTGAATACCTCGGCTTGAAATGCGTAGAGGCAACTGGAAAGAATGGTCGTCCCAGAATTGTGTTCGACCCCTCGCCACCAAACGGAGGATGGACAATCAGTGGTCTATACTTCACGATGAATCCTGAGGATGACACTTACGATGGGATTGCCATGATGTCTGGATTAGAGCTTACCTGGTCTGCATCGGTCGCAGTTCTCTGTAAATGTAGTGATGGCTGCTACCACATAAAGCGAGGAACAAGAGTTTCCGAAGCAACAGTCCAATATGAGGTCTTCGCTTACCAAGCGGGAGCGATGCCAATAACCATCCCGACTCCAACAACACTGGGTGAACTCATCGGGGAAGGTATTGCAGCTGTCTTGGATGCATATTTGCCCAGGCCCATGTCGATCTGCCCAGAGGATCTTAGAGAATTGGCGTCCAGAGTCAGGGCTACGAAGTCAAAGAATCCGTGGGATGGGAGATGGAAAGGAGGAAGATCACCGTGCCAAGAAGCAAACTAGTTCTCACGTTGGCTGGCATGACGGTGATAGGCATCGCGTTTTACGCCGGCTACGCCACAGGGAAATACCGGATTGTAAAACGTGAACTTAACGTGTCCATCCCGGTCAATGTTCACCTGTACCAGACCATCAAGCAGGGGGATCAGGATAAAGCGGCCACTCTGATAAGCATGATTCTGATGGGGAAGTTGGATCGATATGATTCAGTCACAAATGATCTTCTATTTCGGTTAGCAGGCGGTGGTAAATTACTCGATTCAGCCCGATTTCAAGAATCGATTGCCGAGGCTCGGAAGATAGTCGCAGAAGAAAAAACAAATCTGGTGACGGTCGTGGCACCAGTGCGCAAGAAGAAATAGATGTAGGCCCAGCGGTGTCGAATCGTTCGAGGTGACCAATGGTGGCTGGACGAACGGTGAGGAAGAAATCTAATGGGGTTCAGGAAGCACCGAAGTTGGCAGAGTAATGAACACCCGCTGCGCAGAGCATGGGCTTCGTTGTCACTGCCTAGTGCGGAGGGCCCAGAAGCAGACCGCAGCCACTTTCGCCACGCACGCTTTGGTTCTTGCGGCTCCTTCGCGCAGACCCCGGGCAGGGCTGCCGGCGGGCCGCCGGCGCCATGGAAAATCCCGGCGGGCGCTTACTCGCCCTCGGGCTGCGATGGGCCAGCAGCCTTCGCGCCGGTCTGGCAACAGGCTGCTACCGACGGCAAAGCATGGCTACAACCAGTCCAGCTTCCGGACTCTGTTAGGGACAGGCCGGCTTGAAGCCTGCGGTGGAGCAGCAACACGGTCAACCGGCTCAACCAGTACACGGCTCGGACGGTGCCGGGGGTGGTGGGGGTGTCGGGGGAGGCGGTCGAGGGAGCGACGGTGACGTTGTGGTGGGGGACCAACGACTGGGCGCCGGTGATTCGGCAGGGTCGGTACTGGTATGGGGAGGTGTGGGTGAACAATGCGACGGGTGCGGTGGGGGTGGTCGTGACGAATCTGGGGGTGGTGTGGGGGAATCCGGACCGGCTGCAGGGGGAGGTGCGGACGGCGGTGGTGGTGCAGACGCCGGAGCTGATGAACT
>NZ_JAAKYA010000066.1:0-955 GCF_011044775.1 Limisphaera ngatamarikiensis
AGGGCGGGCTGGTCGGGTGCCGATGAGGGGGAGGTTTTGGGTGGGGCCCGGGCTGGGGCGGCCGTTGGGGTGGGAGTTTTTGGAGCGGGCACGGCCGGGCTGGTGGGTTTGTGTGGGGGCTGTCGGGCGGGCCGTGGAGTGTGCCGGGTGGGTATGCATCGCTTTTATGTAAGACCTGAGGATATGGTGAACGAGCGCGTGATGCTTTGTCCGCGGGAGACCCATCATGCGCTGCATGTGTTGCGGGTGCGGCCGGGTGAGGTGGTGGAATTACTGGACGGGGCGGGGCAGGTGTGTCGGGCCGAGGTGGTTGAGGCTGCTCGGCGGGCGGTAGTTTTGCGAGTGTGGGGGCGTCGTCGGGAATTGCCGCCGGCGTGGCGTTTGACGCTGGTGGTGGGGCTGATCAAGGCGGGTGGTTTTGAGGAGGTATTGGAGAAGGCGACCGAGTTGGGTGTGACCGGGATTCAACCCGTGTTGGCGGCCCGGTCGGTGGTGCGTTTGCGTGCGGAGGAGGTGGGGGCGCGGCGCGAGAAATGGCGATGGGTGGCCGTGGACGCTTTGAAACAATGTGGTGGGGCATGGTTGCCGGAGGTGGGCGAGCTTCGGCCGTTGGGGGATTGGTTGCGGGGGCGGCCGAGGTTTGATCTGGAGGTGTTTGGGGGGTTGGGTGGGGGGCGTGAGACGCTGCGGGGCCGGCTGGAACGGTATCGTCGGGAGCATGGGGGTCGGCTGCCGGGGTCGGTGGCTGCGTATGTTGGACCGGAGGGGGATTTTACGTTGGAGGAGAGTGCGGCGCTGGAGCGGGCCGGGGTTGATCCGGTATGGCTGGGGCCGCGGGTGTTGCGGAGCGAGACGGCTGCGCTGGTGTTTGCTGCGGTGATACAGTCGGAGTTTTTGGGGAACGGGGGGTGAAGTGGAGTGTGGTATGGATGGTATGGCGGGCGCTGGCGGGGTT
>NZ_JAAKYA010000066.1:1031-92653 GCF_011044775.1 Limisphaera ngatamarikiensis
TTCAGAAGGGCCGTGGCCGGAGTTGGACGGTGGGGTAGGGGGTGGTTTGGGATGGGGTGGCCTGGTGGTGGCCGGTTCGTGCGCGTTCGATGAATTCGAACTGGGATCGGCGTGCGGGTTCGCCCGGTGCGGGGCGGGCGTGGCGGTAAGTGCCATCCGGCTGCAGGATACGGGCGCGGGTGTTGTCGGCCAGGGGCAGGGCGAGCAGTTCGTGGATGACGCGGTCGCGGAGGACGCCGTCGAGTATGGGGAAGGTGGTTTCGATGCGCCGGTGGAAGTTGCGGGGCATCCAGTCTGCGCTGCTGAGGTAGACCTCCGGTTGACCGCCGTTTTCGAAGTAGAGGATGCGGCTGTGTTCGAGGAAGCGGTCCACGATGCTGCGGACGCGGATGTTTTCGCTGATGCCGCGGAGGCCGGGTCGGAGGCAACAGATGCCGCGCACGATCAGGTCGATGGAGACGCCGGCCCGGGAGGCGCGGTAGAGGGCTTCGATGACCTCGCGGTCCACGAGGGCATTCATTTTGGCGATGATGCGTGCGGGGAGGCCGTGGTGGGCGTGTTGGCTTTCGCGCTCGATGCATGCGAGCAGGCGGGTTTTGAGGTCGAACGGCGCGACCCAGAGCTGGCGCAGTTTTTGGAACTGGGTCATGCCGGTGAGCAGGTTGAACAGGTCGGTGACGTCCTCGCCGATGTCGGGGCGGCATGTGAGCAGTCCGATGTCGGTGTAGAGGCGGGCGGTGACGGGGTTGTAGTTGCCGGTGGCGAGGTGGACGTAGCGGCGGATGCCGTCGGGTTCCTTTCGGACGATGAGGGTGGCCTTGCAGTGGATTTTGTAGCCGACGAGGCCGTAGACGACGTGGACGCCGGCTTCCTCCATTTGGCGGGCCCAACGGATGTTGTTGGCTTCGTCGAAGCGGGCGCGCAATTCGACGACGGCGGCGACCATTTTGCCGTTGCGCACGGCTTCGATGAGTGCATCGCCGATGCGGGGGTCGCCGCCGGTGCGGTAGAGGGTTTGTTTGATGGCCAGCACGTCGGGGTCCCGGGCGGCCTGCTGGAGGAGGGCGACGATGCTTTCGAAGGATTCGTAGGGGTGGTGGAGGAGGATGTCGCGTTGACGGATGGCTGCGAAGAGGTCGTTCTGGCCCTGGAGGGGGCGAGCCACGGGCGGGATCCAGGTGGGATAGCGCAGTTCGGGTCGGGGGTGTTCCTCGTAGAGGACCATCAGGCGGGCGGGGTTGAGGGGGCCCTCCACGAGGTAGAGGTCTTCGGGGCCGAGGCCGAGTTTGTCGAGCAGTTCATTGCGGACTTCGGCGGGGCAGTTGCGTGCAACTTCGAGTCGGACGGCGGCGCCGCGGCGGCGGCGTTGGAGTTCTTCCTCCACGGCGGCCAGCAGGTTGGCCACCTCTTCCTCGTCGATATAGAGTTCGCTGTTTCGGGTGACCCGAAAGGGCCACCAACCCTGTACGGTGCGTTCCGGGAAGAGGTCGGGGAGGAAATGGCCGATGAGGTCGCCGAGGAAGACGTAGTCCGAGCGGCCTTCGCGGCCGGGCAGGCGGAGGAGCCGGGGGAGGACACGTGGGACTTCGAGGACGACGAGTCGGGGGCCCTGGTTGGTGCGGCCGGTGCGGCCGAGTCGGATGACCAGGTTGAGGGCGCGATTGGGCAGGAGTGGGAAGGGGTGGGCCGGGTCAATGGCCAGCGGGGTGAGGACCGGTCGGACCACTGTTTGGTAGTAGTGTGACAGCCAGGCGCGGTCGGCCTCGCTCCAGTTGACGGGTCCCAGGAAACGGATCCCGTGTTGGGCCAATCCCGGGAGGAGTTGTTGTCGCCAGCAGGCGTTGTGGTCCCGGACCATGCGGAGGACGCGGCGGCGGATGGCGAGCAGGGTTTGGCGCGGGGTCAGTCCGTCGGGACCGGTTTCGGTGCTGCCGGTTTCCAGTTGTTGTTTGAGACCGGCCACGCGGATTTCGAAGAATTCGTCGAGGTTGTTGCTGACGATGCAGTAGAACTTGAGTCGTTCGAGCAGGGGATTGTCCGGTCGCAGGGCCTCTTCCAGGACGCGATGATTGAATTCGAGCCAGCTGAGTTCCCGATTGATGAAGTGTTCGGGGCCGAAGCCGGGGGGTTCGGCCGCGGGGTGCGATGTGGGTGAATCGGTGCGGGCCGGCCCGGGCCCGTCCGGGCTGGCGGCGGGGCGATTCGGCCTGGATTTAGGTGATTTGCGGCTCATGACCGGCGGGTGCGTTCACGGCGTCCGGGGAGGTGACCGCATCAGGGTGCTGGCTCTGTGGACGTTACAGGGGGTTCGGAGGCGCCGTGGGGATGCGGTCGTGGGGGCTCAGTCCACCACCTCCATGTCCATTTCGCGGCTGTAATAGAGGATGCGGCCGCAATGGGTGCAGGTGACAATGTCCTGTCCGGAGCGGCAATCCACGACGACCTGGGGCGGCAGGCGCATGTGGCAGCCGCCGCAGACGCCGTGGGCGATGCCCACGACGGCGTTGCCGCCGCGGGTGCGCAGCAGCCGCTCGTAACGTTGGCGCAGGGAGGGGTCCAGATTCTCGGCCAGGCGCGTGCGTTCGGCCTGCAGGCGTTCGCCCTCGGCCCGGAGGTTTTGTTCGCGTTGTTGCAGGCGGGTTTCCTCCTCGCGCACCCGTGCTTCGGTTTCGCGCAGGGCCTGTTGGGCGGCCTGGATTTCCTTTTGGACCTGTTCGGCTTGTTCCATCAGGTCCAGCTCGCGGTCCTCGATTTCCCGGATGGCGTTGCGCAGGCGTGAAATTTCCTGGGACAATGCCTGGTATTCGTTATTCTTACGGGTTTGGAGTTGTTGCTGGCTGTAGCGTTCGATGAGCTGCTGTTTACTGGCGACGTCCAATTCGAGCTGGCGGCGTTCGTTTTCGAGCTGGCGGAGGCGTTGTCGGGCGTCCTCCAGGGTCTTTTGGGCGGTCTGCAGGCGTTGACGCAGGGCCGAACGCTGCGGTTCGAGTTGGGCCAGTTCTTCCCGGACCCGCAGCAGTTGGCGGTCCCGGTCCTGCAAGATCAAGAGTTGTTCCAGAGCTTCCAGCATGGTGCAGACCCCTGCCGCGAATGCTAGTGGGTGGGGACGGGTAGCGTCAATGCGCGGGAGCCTTTTGGGCGGGGTTTGTCCCGGGCGGGTCGGGTGCTGGCGTGACGCGGAGGCCGTGGAGGTGGGCCAGTTGAGGCAGGGGCTGGGAGAGGAAGCGCTCGTGGAATTCGGGGCTTTCCAGGAGATGTTGTTCGAGGACCGGGCGCCGGTCGCGTTCCAGCAGGTGGCGGAGCTCGTGCAGGTTGTCGGACCATCGGAAGCCGTTGAAGAACTCGACGCCTGCGAACTGCGTTTTGTAGAGGGCGTTTTGGGAGTAGCAGGTGCCCAGGTGGAGGTAGCGGAGGCCGGTGCGTGCCAGTTGGTCGACGGCCGTGGTCATCATGAACATGCCGATTTGGGCCCTGCGCCAGGCCAGGTCGTAGAAGGCGTAGGAGTAGTAGGCAGCCCGCGGGTGTTCGAGGTACAGAGTGGCCACGCCGACGATTTGGGAGTTTTCGCGCAGTCGCACTTCGAGGATGTGGGAGGTCATGGGGCAATGGAAGAGCTCTTCGAGTCGGGCTTCGGACATTCGGCCGGGGCCGAAACGTGCGTCGGCGCAGGTGCGGCACAGATCGCGGACGGTCGGTGTCCATTCGAATTGGTGGCGCGGCAGGAGTGCGGCCTGGAACAGCTCGGCGCGGCGGAGGATGCGGCGGTTTTCGGAGGAAGGCCGGTAGCGGCTCAGGTCCACGCGGATTTGGCGGCAGAGGTAGAACCGGTCCAATTGGCGAGAGGAGGGCAGGAACCCGGCGGCGAAGAAGTCGGCGGGGGTTTCGCCCGGATCGGGGAATGCCCAAACTGCGTAGGGGAAAATGTAGTGGTCGTAATCGGGTCGGGCTTCGGAGAAGAGGAGTTTCATGGTGCGGGCACGGAGGGGGCTGCCGTGGCCGGGATGTAGTGTCGGGGCAAGCGGGGTTGCCAGCAGACGAGGGCTTCGTAGACCACGGATTGCCTTAGAGTGGCGAGGTCGAAGGCGGTAATGGTTTCGGTGCCCTGGCGACCGAGCAGGACTGCTTCATCGCCCAGGTCGGCCTCGGGGATGTGGGTGATATCCACGGCGAAGGCGTCCATGGCGACCCCGCCAACGAGAGGTGCGCGTTGGCCGCGGATGAGGACGTGGCCGGTGTTGCGGACGCGCGGGAATCCGTCGCCGTAACCCACGGGGATCACGGCGATGCGGCGCGGGGCAGTGGCGCGGTAATGCATTCCGTAGCCGACGGTGTCACCCGGCTGGAGGTGTTGGATGGCGACGATGCGGGCCTTGACCGAGAGGGCGGGTTCGAGTCCGGCGATGCGGCGGCAGACCCGTGAGGGATACACGCCGAGGGGTAGCAATCCGATGCGGACCATGTCGAAATGGGCTTCGGGGAGGTCGAGGTATCCTCCTGTGTTGCAGATGTGGCGCCAGCGGGGTCGGATGCCGCGTTGTTCGAGTTGGTCCAGGGTTTGGTGGAACCGTCGGAGCTGTTCCCGGGCGAACGTTTTGTCGGATTCGTCGGATTGTGCGAAATGGCTCAGGACACCTTCCCACTGGAGGGATGGTTCCGCCATGACGGCCTCGATCATCGGGGTGACGTTGTCCCAGCGGATGCCGTAGCGGTTCATTCCGGTATTGATTTTGATGTGGACCGGGACCCGTTTACCGGCCCGGGCGGCGGCGTGAGCCAGGAGGGGCACGAGACGGGGTTCGCCCAAAACGCAGGTCAGGTCATGCCGGACGGCCCAGGGGAATTCTGCCGGGTCCCGTTCACCCAGCAACAGGATGGGGAGGTGCAGACCGGCTTCGCGCAGTTGGATACCCTCCTCCAGTGTGGCTACGGCGAGAAACTGTGCACCGGCGTTGACGGCCACGTGGGCGACGGGGACCGCGCCATGGCCGTAGGCGTTGTCCTTGACGACGACCAGAAAAGCCAGGGAAGCGGGGGCGTCCTGGCGGATCCGCAGGAAATTTCGGGCGATGGCGCCCAAATCCACTTCCACCCATGCGGGTCGTGGTGGGTGGAGGGGCGGGGTCTGGACGGCCGCGTCCGGGCGGACCTTTTCGGGTCCATTGAGGTGCGGGACCGGTTTCACGGCCGGCTCGGACTGCATGGCGGTTTGTGTTGCCGGTTTCATGCAACGGTTTGGCGTCAGTCGCGGGGCCCGTGGTTGGGTGCCGGGGTGGGCGGGTGGTTTACTCGCTGCCGGGGGGCCACAGGCACCGGCCGATGTCGGTTCGGTAGTAGCTGCCCGGGCTGCGGATCCGCCGGATGTTGTTGTAGGCGCGTGACACGGCGGTTTCCAGCGTCGGGCCGAATCCGATGACATCGGCCAGTCGGTGTCCCGTGGCCCAGAGCCGGCCCTGGTTGTCCTGGCGCACCTCGTTCCACCACAGGTCCGTTTCCTCGGTGTCCAAAGGTTCGGCGATTTCCACCGGCACTTCGGGGCCGGTCAACTGGACGTACGGGTACCCGTAACCTGCCAGGGTGATCGAGCAACCGAACCGCCGATGGGCGACGAACCGCGGGTCCAGTTTCAGGTTTCGGGCGGTGCGGTGCAAGGTTTCCCATGGATTGGCCAGCATGCGCAGGAACATGGCGCCGGACGTGACGCCAATGCGCACGTTGTATTCCAGCACCCACCAACGGTCCCGGAGTCGGGCGGCCGTGACCTGGAGGGGTCCGTGGAACCCCACCTCGCGCAGCCATGGCAGCAGTGGATGGACCAGTGTGCGGGCCAGGCCGTACCGGTCTTCGGGATCGGCCTCGACCACCCCGCCGAGGGGTGCGCCGGCCACGATCCCGAGATTGCCGGTGAATGCGCGCTTGTATTCCTGGTTGGTGACCAGGGACCAGACCTGACCGGCGCTGACCAGGACGATATGGCCGATTTCCGCTCGCCCCATGTACTCCTGGAGGAACAGGCCTTCGCGATCGTCCACGCGTTCCAACCAGGCGCGGGTGGCCTCCGGGCTTTCGCAGACGATGGTGTGGACGGGGCTGAAGGGGCCGCACAACGGGTTCTTGATCACGTACGGGGCCGGGTGCGACGCCAGCCAGGCCAGCGCCTCCTGGCGGTTCTTGACGGCTACGGAGGTGGGGAAGGGGATGCCCACCTTTTGGCACAGGGCCCGTGCGAAGTCCCGTTCACGTTCCAGGCGCAGTCCCTCGCCGGTGGGGCAGAGAATGGGCACACCGGAGCGGATCAGTTCCTCGGCCCAGGGAGCGCGGGCCCAGTCGATGGATTGGGGGATCACGAGGTGGATGGTTCCGGAGCGGAGCAGGGGCATCGGGCTGGGGTACTGGTCTTTCGAATAAGTCGGTCCGGCCAGGGATGGGGCCCAATGGGCGTAGTCGCGGGTCAGGTAGGTTGCCACGCGCACGCCGTCGTCGCGCAAAATGGAGGCTGTGCTGTGGGCGAAACTGCCCACGCCCAACACCAATGCGCCGCGGTCGTCACCTGGAGAAGCGGGTAGTGGTTCGGCCATGGTGATCCTTTGCCGCTGTCCTTGTTTTGTTTCGGGAGACTCTGGTTTGGACGGGATTTGGTCAAGCTCCGGGGTTGAGCCTCTGCCAGATGGAAGCCATCCAGCTGTGTTGCGATCCTGCCGGTGGCTGGAGAGGGTTCGGGGTTGAACTCGTGGGAGGCCGGAGCCCGCCGGGCGCAAGTTACGGACCCGTGTGCCGGGGAGTTTGGGGTGTGCAACGCGGGCCGCTGCGGCCCGTGGGGCGCCCCGGGCTGTGCGACTTGTTATCGAGACCGGTCAAAGGGACGGCAGGGTGCGGTGTGCCGGTGGAGGAAGGGGACGGATGGGTCTTGGGGCGGGGGCGGATTCAAGGAGTGCGGGGTTGGCTGGTTGGGTTTGGGCAGAGGCGGTGGGTGAGCCAATCTTTGAATGCGTCGAGGTTCTTCCATGCGGTGGCGACGTGAACGGGGCGGCCGGTGGGGTCGATGCGGGTGAAGCCGTCGGAGGTAACGGTCAGCGGCAGGGTTTCCATTTCGCAGAGGTCGCGGGAGACGGCGAGGTAGATGGCGACGCAATCGAAGAGGGTGGAGGAGCGTTGTTCGATGTCCCGGGGTGCCAGTTCGGGGCGGCGTGCGGCCCAGACGCGGTAATTTTCGAGGATGGTGCGCGGGATGGGGTGGTTGCTGGTGCGGAGTTGCGCGAAGCGCGGTCCGTCAAGTTGCACGAGTCCGCATGTATCCAGCGGTGTGAGGGTGATGTCCCATGGGGCGGCGAGGACCTGTTGGGCGGCACGGGGGTCGCAGCGGACGTTCCACTCGGCGTCGGGGCTGTTTTTGCCGCCGTAGCCGCGGCGCACGCTGCCGTGCATGCCAATGAAGCGGGCGCGTTGGGCGATGCGGGGTTCCTGGGTGAGGGCGGCCGCGATATTGGGAAGCGGTCCGATGGCGATGAGGGTGACCGGCCGGGGGGATTGGAGGATGGTTTCGATGAGGGCGCGGATGCCGTTGGTGTGCACGGGACCCGGGTAGGTGGCGAGGTCGTAATCGCCGAGCCAGGCGGCCTGGGATTCGTCTCCGCCGACGTTGGGCACGTCGATGCCGAGGCCGATGGGGACGTCGGGTCGGCCCATGGTTTGGAGGAGTTTGGCGGCGAGTCGGGCGCGGTAGAGGGGTCGTCCGTAGTCGGTCAAGACGAGTTTGAGGTCCAGTTCGGGGCATTGGAGCAGGAGTCCGAGGGCCCAGGTATCGTCGATATCGTCGCCGATGTCGGTGTCGAGGATGACAGGAGTTTTGTGGACCGGTGCGGGAGGTTGGGATGGGGTGGTGTGCTGCGTCCCTGGCGGAGCGGCGGGGCTGGAGAGGGCGGGACAAACCCACAGGACCAGTGTCAGGAGGGTGAGCATCACCGGTTTCATGGTTTTGGATCAGCGTGGGAATGAAAGCAGGGCGAGCCGGGCAAGGCGAGTCGGAAACGGTGTGTGGGCGCGGTTCGTCGTGGGCTTCGGGTTGGGCCGTTGGACCGGCGTGGGCCCGGTGCGAGGCGGTTTGGTGGCGTGGTGGCTGGACCGGTGCCGGCGCGAGGGTGTGGGGACTTGTGCGCGATGGCGGTGGGGCTGGTCCTGTTAGAAAAAAAAGAGCCGCCCGGGTTTTGCGGGCCCGGGCGGTGGGCGATGATGTCGGTTGAGGGTGCGGGTCGGGGTCAGGCGGCGAGGGCGCGGGCTTCGAAGGTGAGCTCTCCGTTTTTGCAGTCGACGGTGACGATGCTGTGATCGGGGACCTCGCCGGCGAGGAGTTTGCGGGCCAGGACGGTTTCGATGTGGCGTTGGAGGTAGCGTTTGAGCGGGCGGGCGCCGTAGACGGGGTCGTATCCGGCGCGGGCGATGTGTTCGCGGGCGGCCTCGGTGAGTTCGAGTCGGATGTGTCGGTCGGCGAGGCGCTGGCGGAGCAGTTCGAGTTGGAGTTCGACGATTCGTTTGATTTCGGCGAGGGTGAGGGGTTTGAAGAGGACGATTTCGTCCACGCGGTTGAGGAATTCGGGTCGGAAGTGGGCGCGGAGTTCGGCCATGACCTTGCGGCGGACGCCCTCGGCGATTTCGCCGGTTTCACCGGCGTTTTCGATGAGGTGGGGGCTGCCGATGTTACTGGTCATGATGATGATGGTGTTTTTGAAGTCGACGGTGCGGCCGTGGCTGTCGGTGAGGCGGCCGTCGTCCAGGATTTGCAGCAGGACGTTGAAGACGTCGGGGTGAGCCTTTTCGATTTCGTCGAAGAGGACGACGGAATAGGGTTTGCGGCGGACGGCTTCGGTGAGCTGGCCGCCTTCTTCGTAGCCGACGTAGCCCGGGGGCGCGCCGATGAGGCGTGCGACGGCGTGTTTTTCCATGTATTCGCTCATGTCGATGCGGATCATGTTGTCCTCGCTGTCGAAGAGGGCCTCGGCGAGGGCGCGGGCCAGTTCGGTTTTTCCGACGCCGGTGGGTCCGAGGAAGATGAAGGAGCCGATGGGGCGTTTGGGGTCTTTGAGGCCGCTGCGGGCGCGGATGACGGCGTCGGCGACGGCCTGGACGGCCTCGTCCTGGCCGATGACGCGGCGGTGGAGGATTTGGTCGAGGCGGAGGAGTTTTTCTTTTTCGCCCTCGAGGAGTCGGGCGACGGGGATGCCGGTCCAGCGGGAGACGACCTCGGCGATTTCATCGGGAGTGACCTCTTCGCGGAGGAGGCGCTGTCCGGATTTGCTGACGGTGTCGGCTTTGGCCTCGAGTTCGCGGAGTTGTTTTTCGAGGGCGGGGATTTTGCCGTACTGGTATTCGGCGACGCGGCCGAGGTCGTGTTGGCGCCGTGCCTTTTCCATTTCGTTGCGGGCCAGTTCGAGGGCTTCGCGGAGTTTTTGGATGTCGTCGACGAGTTGTTTTTCGGTTTGCCACTGGGCGCGGAGGGCGTCGCGCCGGGACTGGAGGTTGGCGAGTTCTTTTTCGAGGTTTTGGAGGCGTTCGCGGCTGGCTTCGTCCTTTTCCTTGCGGAGGGCCTCGCGTTCGATTTCGAGCTGGGTGATGCGGCGTTCGAGCTGCTCGAGTTCCTCGGGCATGGACTCCATTTCGGTGCGGAGTTTGGCGGCGGCCTCGTCGACGAGGTCGATGGCCTTGTCGGGCAGGAAGCGGTCGGTGATGTAGCGGTGGGAGAGCTGGGCGGCGGCGACGAGGGCGGCGTCCTGGATGCGGACCTTGTGGTGGAGTTCGTAACGTTCGCGGAGGCCGCGGAGGATGGAGATGGTGTCTTCGACGCTGGGCTCATCGACGAGGACGGGTTGGAAGCGGCGTTCGAGGGCGGCGTCTTTTTCGATGTATTTGCGGTATTCGTCGAGGGTTGTGGCGCCGATGCAATGGAGTTCACCGCGTGCGAGCATGGGTTTGAGCATGTTGCCGGCGTCCATGGCGCCCTCGGCCTTGCCGGCGCCGACCATGGTGTGGATTTCGTCGATGAAGAGGATGATCTGGCCCTGGGCCCGTGCGATTTCCTGGAGGACGGCCTTGAGGCGTTCCTCGAACTCGCCGCGGTATTTGGCGCCGGCGATGAGGGCGCCGAGGTCGAGGGCGATGATGCGTTTGTCGCGGAGGCTGTCGGGGACGTCACCGGCGACGATGCGCTGGGCCAGGCCCTCGACGATGGCGGTTTTGCCGACGCCGGGTTCACCGATCAGGACGGGGTTGTTTTTGGTGCGGCGGGAGAGGATCTGGATGCAGCGGCGAATTTCGCTGTCGCGGCCGATGACGGGGTCGAGTTTGTTTTGGGCGGCCAGGCGTGTGAGGTCGCGGCCGTATTTTTCGAGGGCTTCGTAGGTGGCTTCGGGGTTTGCGCTGGTGACGCGCTGGTTGCCGCGGACCTCGGTGAGGGCTTTGAGGAAGTCTTCGCGGTGGAGGCCGAGGTTTTTGAAGATCTTGCCGATGCCGGTGCCCGGGGGTTCATCGAACATGGCCAGGACGAGGTGTTCGACGGAGACGTACTCGTCCTTCATGCGCCGGGCATGGTCGCGGGCGGTGACCAGCAGGCGGTTGAGTCGTTGGGTGATGTAGATGCCCTGCTGGGTGGTGTCGGTGCCGGAGACGCGCGGCAGGCGGGCGAGTTCCTCCTCGACCCTGGCCTTGATGAGTTCGGGGTTGACCCTGGCTTTTTCGAACAGGCGCGGGATGAGACCGCCCTCCTGTTCGAGCAGGGCCAGCAGGAGATGTTCGACATCGACCGCCTGGTGTTGGTGTCGGACGGCGATGTTCTGGGCTTCCAAAAGTGCCTGTTGGGATTTTTCGGTGAATTGGTTCAGGTCCATAGGCGTAAAGCGGTTGGTTCAAGGGTTGGATGAAATGGCGGCAGGTTTGGGTGAAGCCGTCGCCTTCCGTCGAGTGCGTGTTGGGGTGGATGCGGCGGCGCGGCGCCCGGTTTTCAATGCCAGGGCCAACACCTCGTCCACGGTCTCGACGGGATGAAATTGGATCTGTTGTTTGACCTCGGGGGGCAGCTCGGCGAGGTCCTTTTCGTTGTGTTTGGGGATGATGACGGTGCGGATGCCGGCGCGCAGGGCGGCGAGGCTTTTTTCCTTGAGGCCGCCGATGGGCAGGACGATCCCGCGGAGGGTGATTTCCCCGGTCATGGCGATGTCGGGTCGTACGGGTTGGTTGCTGAACAGGGAGGCGATGGCGGTGAACATGGCGACGCCGGCGGAGGGACCGTCTTTGGGCACGGCGCCGGCGGGGACGTGGATGTGCAGGTCCATGTCCTTGAAGGCGTCCGTTGGGATGCCGAGCTGGCGGGCGCGGCTTTTGACCAGGCTGAGGGCGGCCTGGGCGCTTTCCCGCATGACATCGCCGATCTGGCCGGTGAGGAGGATGTTGCCCTTGCCGGGGTAGGCGAGGGCCTCGATATGGAGGATTTCGCCGCCCGTGGGTGTCCAGGCCAGGCCGGTGACGACGCCGGGCCGGCCGGAGGTGAGCCGGGTTTCGTGGATGTAGCGGGGCGGGCCGAGGATGGTCTCGACCTGCTGGGGGGTTACGGTGAAGCTGGTGATTTCGCCCCGGGCGACACGTGCGGCCACGTGGCGGCAGATGGCGGCGATTTGGCGTTCGAGTTCGCGGACGCCGGCTTCGCGGGTGTAATCCTGGATGATGCGGCGCAGGGCCGGTTGGGTGAACCGGCACTGCCCGTTTTTGAGGCCGTGTTCCTGGAGCTGGCGTTTGACCAGGTAGCGTCGGGCGATTTCGAGTTTTTCGCGGTCGGTGTAGCCGTGGAGTTCGATGACTTCCATGCGGTCGCGGAGCGGGGCGGGGACGGTGTCCATGACATTGGCGGTGCAGATGAACATGACTTGGGAGAGGTCGAAGGGGACGTCGAGGTAGTGGTCGACGAAGGCATGGTTTTGGCGGGGGTCGAGGACCTCGAGCAGGGCGCTGGCGGGGTCGCCGCGGAAGTCGCTGCCCAGCTTGTCGATTTCGTCCAGCATGAGGACGGGATTGCGGGAGCCGGCGCGACGGATTTCCTGGATGATGCGGCCGGGCATGGAGCCGATGTAGGTGCGGCGGTGGCCGCGGATTTCGGCCTCGTCGTGGACGCCTCCGAGGCTGACGCGGGCGAATTTGCGGCCGAGGGCGTCGGCGATGGACTGGCCGAGGCTGGTTTTACCGACGCCGGGCGGGCCGCAGAAGCAGAGGATGGGTCCGTGCCCCTGGGGGTTGAGTTTGCGCACGGCCAGGTATTCGATGAGCCGGCGTTTGACCTTTTCGAGGTCAAAGTGGTCGCGGTCGAGGATCTTCTGGGCCCGGTCCAGGTCGAGGTTGTCCTCGGTGAGTTTGTTCCAGGGCAGTTCGGCCAGGGTCTCGAGGTAGGAGACCACGACGGCGTATTCGGGGCTGGCCGGGTGCAGGTGTTGCAACCGGCGCAGTTCGCGTTCGGCCTGTTGGAGGACCGGCTCGGGCGGGCCGGCGGCCTGGAGACGTTGTCGGAGTTCCTCGATTTGCTGTTCGACGCCGCCGTCGTCTTCGCCGAGTTCCTTTTGGATGGCGCGGACCTGTTCACGGAGGAAGGCGCGGCGTTGCTGGTCGGTGATGGCGGAGGTGACGTCCTTTTGGATTTTCTGCTGGATGCGCGCGATTTCGAGTTGGGCGGCGACGTGTTTGAGGACGGCGCGGACGCGCCTGGCGACGTCCAGCTCCTCCAGGAGGGGCTGTTTTTGTTCGACGGGCAGGTTGAGGCTGCCGGCCATGAAATCGGCGAGTTGGCCGGGGTCCCTGAGGTTGCGGATGACGGCTGCGGCCTGGTCGGGCGGGTCGAGGGTCATTTCCACGAGTTTGAGCGCGGTTTCGCGGAGTTCCTCGACCGTGGCGGTGAACTCGAGGTTGTCGGCGGGCGGGGTGGTGGATTTGAGGAGGCGGATTTCGGCCCGCAGGAAGGGGGCGACCACAAGGGCGCGGACGAAAGCGATGCGTTCGAGGGCCTGGACGACGATGACCAGGGTGTCATCGGGCTGGCGGAGGAGCTTGAGGACGCGTGCGGCGACGCCCACGTGATAGATGTCCTCGGGGCCGGGCTCCTCCGTGGCGGCGTCTTTCTGGGTGAAGATGCCGATGATTTTGCTGTGGGGCAGGGATTCCTCCAGCAGTTTACGGGAGGAGGGGCGTCCGATGGTCAGAGGGGCGATCAGTCCCGGGAAGAGCACCGTATTCCGGACGGGCAGGACGGGCAGTGTATCCGGGATGGCGACTTCGTCCTCGGAGGATCCGGTGGTTGCACCGCCGGGGCTGGCGGCGGGGTCGGTGCCGGGTTTGGGATCCTCCATGCTCAGCGGGATGGCGATGAAATCCAGCAGGCGTTTCATGGGTTCACCACCTCCGTGATGGGCGTCTGGCCGCCGTGGTCGAGCGGCAGTTCGATCCAGAGCAGGCCTTCGCGGTACCGCGCGGTGACGCGGTCGGTTTGGACCGGCTCGGGCAGGCGCACGATGCGTTGGAAGGGCCCGTAGTCGATTTCCATGGCCAGGACCTGGGGTGTCGGGTCGCCCGGATTGCGATTGGGTTCGGGTGAGGGGCGGTTGCCTTCGATGATGAGGCGCCGGGGTTCGACCCGCACGGCGATCTGGTCTTTTTGCATGCCGGCCAGGTCCACGCAAACGAGGTAGCGGTCGGACAGGCGAAAGGCGTTGATGGCGGGCTGCCAGAATCGCTGGGACTCCATGTGCACCACGCTGAGCTGGTAGAGCTCGCCGGTGACCTGGTTGAGTCGGAACTGCCATTTCTCGAAGGCGCTCATAATACGGACGGGTTGGTTGTGTCCGGATGCCGGGAGTGTGGCTGGGTGGTTGGGCGTGCGTGGGTGGTTTTGGCGGATGCCGGGTCGGCGGTGGAAAGGGCCATGGGGCCGGGTGTGGGCAGGGCCGGCACGGGTTCTTTGGGTTGGGGCCTGGGTTTACCCACGAGGCGGTAGAATTCGTTGCCTTCGAGGGTTTCGCGGGCGAGCAGCTCGGCGGTGATGGATTCGAGCTGGTCGCGGTGTTGGGAGAGGATTTGGCGGGCTTCTGCGTAGGCGCGGTCGAGCAGGGCACGGACTTCCTCGTCGATTTCACGGGCGGTTTGTTCCGAGCAGTCGCGTTGGAATCCGCCATCGGCTCCCGGGAGGAAGGTGGCCGTGCGTTGGGCGCAGTGGGCGAGGCCGATGCGCTCGCTCATGCCGTAGACGGCGACCATGTGGCGGGCGAGGGCGGTGGCCCGCTCGAGATCGTTTTGTGCGCCGGTGGAGACCTCGCCGAACACGATTTCCTCGGCGGCGCGGCCGCCCAGCAGGCATTTGATTCGGTCAAACAATTCGCTGCGGGTGAGGAGGAACTGGTCTTCCTGGGGCAGTTGAAGGGTGTAACCGAGGGCGGCGCGGCCGCGGGGGACGATGCTGATTTTGTGGACGGGGTCGGCGTGGTTGCAGTAGGCGGCGACCAGTGCGTGGCCGACCTCGTGGTAGGCGACGCGTTTCTTTTCCTCGGCGTTGAGGCGCCGGGAGCGGCGTTCGGGACCGGCCACGACTTTTTCGATGGCGGCGTCGATGTCGGCCTGGGAGATGGCATCGGCCTTGCGGCGGGCGGCCAAGAGGGCGGCTTCGTTGAGGACGTTGGCCAGGTCGGCTCCGGAGAAGCCGGCGGTGGCGGCGGCGACGCGGCGCAGGTCCACGTCGGCGGCCAGTTTTTTGTTGCGGGCGTGGACTTTGAGGATGGCCTCGCGGCCGTCGAGGTCGGGTGCGTCCACGATCACCTGGCGATCGAACCGGCCGGGTCGGAGCAGGGCGCGGTCGAGGATTTCGGGCCGGTTGGTGGCGGCGAGGATGATGACGCCGGTGTTGGCCTCGAAGCCGTCCATTTCGACGAGGAGGGCGTTGAGGGTTTGCTCGCGTTCGTCGTTGGCGGGGCCGAGGTGGACGCCGCGCTGGCGGCCGATGGCGTCAATTTCGTCGATGAAGATGATGCAGGGTGCGTGTTCCTTGGCCTGTTTGAAGAGGTCGCGCACGCGTGCGGCTCCCACGCCGACGAACATTTCGACGAAGTCGGCGCCGCTGATGGAGAAGAAGGGCACGCCGGCTTCACCGGCGACGGCGCGGGCCAGTAGGGTCTTGCCGGTGCCGGGCGGCCCGACCAGGAGGACGCCCTTGGGGATTCGGGCGCCGAGCTGTTCGTAGGCTCGGGGGTTTTTGAGGAAGTCGACGACCTCCTGGAGTTCCTGTTTGGCCTCGTCGCAGCCGGCCACGTCGGCGAAGGTGACACCGGTATTTTTGTCGAGGATGAGCCTTGCGCGGCTGCGGCTGATGCCGAGGACCTGTTCCCCGGCGGTACTGAGGCGGCGGCTGAGGAAGTAGAACAGGAGGACCATGAGCCCGATGGGCAGGACCCAGCCCAACACCAGCTGGCTCATCAAGCCCGGCCGAACGCCGCTGAACTCGACCCCGGCTGCCTCGAGGTCCTTGATGAGGTCGGGATCTTCCACGCGCACGGTGCGAAAGAGGAACGATCGTTCGGCCGCGGCGGTTTTGTTGGCAGTGGCTGCTGTTTCGGGGGCGGTATGATCGTCGGGCGTGGTCTGGCCCGTTTGCATCCCGGGTTGCGGGGCAGGGCCGGGGGCGATGCGCCCGAAGATTTCCGTTTCGCGGACTTCCACCTGTCGGACCTCGCCCACTCGGAGGTGACGTTTGAACTGGCTGTACGGGATGGTTCGGACGGTCCAGTGATCGAACCATTCCTGCCAGCCCCAGAGGACCAGCAGGGTGGCGATGAGATACAGGAGAACGAACCGGCCCTGTGGGCCCTGCGGGTTGGGGAGTTTCAGTTTGGGTGGTTTTTGCGTCATGTCGTCGGTTGTTCGGCCCGCGGTGCCGGGACGGGGTGAACTCGGACCCGGCGCCGAGGTTGGACCCCGTCCCGGCTTTCGAGGCTCACGTTCCTAGCGGCGTCGAGTGGCGTCAATCACAATGTAGCGGCTGGCGCCCTGACTCCACACGCGCAGCAGGACGGTGGACTGCCGGTTGGCCTCGCTTTCGCGGACGGCGTCATCGGCGTTGGTGACGCGGCGGCGGTTGATTTCGAGGATGACGTCGCCGGGTCGCAGCCCTTGTTGGCCCGCGGGGGAATCAGGGGCCACCTCCACGACCAGTGCGCCGCGGATGTGGGAGGGGATGCCGTACATTTGCCGGTTGCGCGGGGTAAGGTCGTCCACCACCACGCCGTCCAAGGGGTCGGCCTGGGGACCTCGGCGGAGGCCGCCCGGGCGGCCGGCGCGGGCCAGGCCGCCTTCCTCGGGCATTTCGCCCAATTTGACGCGCAGGGTTTGTTCACGGCCGTCCCGCAGGATGCGAATCCGGACCTCCGACCCGGGCCGTGTTTGTGCGGCCATGAGGCGGAGATGCCGATCGTTTTGGACTTTTCGCCCGTCGAATTCGAGGATGACGTCGCCGGCTTTCAGGCCTGCGTCAGCGGCCGGCGAGTTTTCGATCACATCGGCCACCAGGGCGCCGGAAAGGTCTTTCAGCTTGAATTCCCTGGCCAGTTCGGGGGTGACGGGCTGGATGTAAACGCCCAGATAGCCCCGGGTGACCTTGCCGTCTTCGATCAGCCGCTCCATGACGTAGCGGGCCAGGTTGGACGGGACGGCGAAGCCGATGCCGAGGTTGCCGCCGGAGCGGCTGATGATGGCGGTGTTGATGCCCACGAGACGGCCGGCGATGTCCACGAGGGCCCCGCCGGAGTTGCCGGGATTGATGGGGGCATCGGTTTGGATGAAGTCCTCGTAGTCCAGGCCCAGCCCTGCCCGGGATTTGGCACTGACGATTCCCATGGTGACGGTCTGTCCGACGCCGAAGGGATTTCCGATGGCCAGGACGACGTCGCCGACGCGGAGTTTGTCGCTATCCGCGATGGTGATGGCGGGCAGGTCCCGGGCATCTACCTTGATGACGGCCACGTCGGTCCGGGGATCGGTCCCGACGATTTTGGCCTCGTATTCGGTTTTCCCATCGGCCAGGGCCACGCGGATTTCGTCGGCACCCTCGACCACGTGGTTGGCTGTCAGGATGTAGCCGTCCTCGGTCACGATCACGCCGGAGCCGAGGCTGCGTTCGCGGCGCTCGCGGGGGAGGGCATCGGGGATTCCGAAGAATCGCCGGAAAAACGGATCCTCCATGAATGGGCCCCACATGGGCAGTTGGCGGACGGTTTTGGTGCTGTAGATGTTGACCACGCTGGGGGCCACCTTTTCGACAATGGGACTGAAGGAGAAGGAAGGCTGCGCGGTTGCCGGAAGCGGCGCATCGTCCACCTTGAAGCGCGGTGCCTGGGCCGCCGTCAGCGGCGTACTGCCGCCCAGCCAGGTCAGGAGCACGGCGACAAGGCACCGGCAAGCCAACAAGCCGATGCGGGATCGATGTTCGGTTGGAACGGGGCTTTGCACGTGGCTCGTTCGCGCGTGTTCAAAACCTTGATTGTTTCGGTGTGGTTTCATGGTCAAACTCCTGTTTTCGTGGTTCATATTTGAAGCTTCGACAGCACCGGGTGGGTAAACGTTTTGTTGTCATCGTCCGCGGGCTGCTCGGCTGGTTCCGGTTGGTGGGACCGGCCGAGTCCGGGGCGCGACCCGGCGCTCCGGCAGGGCTGGGGTACAATAAGAGGGGCGCCCGTTGTGAAGGGCGCCCCGCTTTGCGCCCGTGCCGGGAGCGGAGGAAGGTCAGCTGACCTTGACCTCAATTTGTTTGGGCCGTGCCTTCTCGCTCTTGGGCAGGTGCACCCTCAGGACACCATCCTTGAACTCGGCCCGAACATTGTCGGGATCCGCGTCTTCAGGGATGGTGAAGCTTCGGACGAACCGCCCATAGAAGCGCTCCACCCGATGATATTTCCGGTTCTTTTCCTCCTTCTCGGCCTTGCGTTCACCCGAGATGGTCAGCGTGCCACCTTCGACGGTGACTTTGACGTCGTCTTTGCTGACCTCGGGCAGTTCGACCTTCAGGAGGTACTCCTTGTCATCCTCGACGATGTCCACCAAGGGCGACCATTCGGGGACGGTGATGGTTTCCTCGTCCGTGGCCAGCGAGGTGCGGCGGAAGGGCGACCAATCCAACAGAGCGGCCATCCGCCGTTGCATTTCCTCCAGCTCCCGGAACGGATTCCAACGGGTCAATGCAGCCATAGGCAACCACTCCCAGCACAGGCGGACAGGTTTCTGTTGGTTGGCCCGGGCGCGCCGCCGCCTGATGATCCGGCTACCCCGGGTGGCCGGGTTTACTCCTTTCGCCGATGCCCACCCGGACACCGGCGCCCAGCCACCTGCACATATAGAAAAGGCCATGCCAACTGCCGGTGCGATTTAACATGTTGATAATCAGCATGATATGTGTTTGAAGGCGGGACGCTCGGGTGTCACAATGACACACACAGCGGTTTTTGGTTGTGTCACGCGATGTAATAGTGTCACAGTGACACACTTGGGCTTTGGGTCTGGGCCGGGTGGGTTGGTGTTTGGGTGGTCGTTGGCTGGGGGTGTTGGGGTGTGCGGTGTTAGGTGGTGTAGGCATGAGTTGGTTTGCGGGGTTGCGGGTTGACGCAGGTGAGGCAAGGGCTACGGGGGCTACACCGGGGCAGGGGGAAGGGAGGAGTCATTCACGGTTGGCACGGGTTGGGTTGTCTGGGGTGGGCCGGGGCGGTTTGGCGGTGGTTGGGTTGCGGCCGGGGGAGGCGGCGGCTGGCGAGCTCGGGAGTGCGAATGGGTGGTATCAGGTTTGCCTTTTGGGTCCGATTGTTGAGATCGAGCGGTTGGGCAGGAGGGTTTTTGTGGTCCGGGAGTTCGATGTGGCCGTTGGGTCCGGACCGGATCCGTTCGGAACGTCGTTGGGTTGATGAAGCGGCGTTTTCAGGGGTCGGGTGGTATTGGTTTTGGGGCCGGCGGGAATTGAAGTGCGGGGCGGGCAGTGTTGCGGTAGAGGTGGGGTCATGCTGAAGACGGGCATTTTGAATCCGAACGTGTTGTCGCTGTTGGCGCGAGTCCGGCATACGAACACGCTGGTGATTGCGGATCGGGGTTTTCCCTACTGGCCGCAGATTGAGACGGTGGACCTTTCGTTGGTGGATGATATTCCCACGGTATTGGATGTGCTGCGCGCCATCCGGCCGAATTTTCGGATCGGGCGGGTATGGATGGCGGAGGAGTTTCAGCGCGAGAACACGGCCGAGACGCGGGCGAGGTTTGCGGCGGCGCTGGAGGGTGTGCCGGTGTTTTTCGAGCCGCATGTGGAGTTCAAGAAGCGGGTGCCGTCGGCCGTCGGGTTGATTCGGACGGCCGACACGGTCCAGTACGCGAACATGATCCTTGAGTCTGCGTGAAGGGCGCGTGTGTTGGTGCGTTCCGGGCTCCCTGGGGCGCGGCGGCGGGTTGGCGTGGTCAGGCCAGGAGCACGGCGCGGTAACGGACCTGGTTTTGGCGGACGCGGTTGAGCGCGTCGTTGACCTTGCTCATGGGGAAGGTCTCGACCCTGGGCAGGACTCCGAAGCGCGCGGCGTTTTCCAGCATTTCGAGGATGGTGGCGCGGCTTCCGATGGGGCTGCCCATGATGCGTCGGCGTTTGACCAGGAGCGGGAAGATGGGCACGGAGATTGGGGCCGTGGGGGCGCCGACGTAGCAGAGGACGCCGTCGGAGGCCAAGAGGTCCAGGTATGGTTCAACCGGTGTGGGCACCGGGGCGGTGTTGAGGATGATGTGGAGGGGCCGGTCGGGCCGGCGGGAGGGTTGGTCGTTGCGGATCAGGATGGCGTCGTGGGCGCCCAGTTGAGCGGCCTCTCGGGCCTTGGCCTCGGTGGTGGTGAAGGCGGTGACGTGGTTGCCGAGTCGACTGGCGAATTGGATGGCCATGTGGCCCAGGCCGCCCATGCCGATGATGCCGATGCGGAGGCCGGAGCCCATGCCGGCGGCGCGGAGGGCCGAGTAGACGGTGATGCCGCCGCAGAGAAGCGGTCCGGCGGCTTCGGTCGGCAGCTCATTCGGGAGGGGGAAGCAATAGCGGGCGTCGACGGCCAGGTGCGAGGCGAACCCGCCGTGGCCGTGGGTGATGACGCCCTGGCTCTGGTCGCAGAGGTGGTCCTGGCCGCGGAGGCAATCTTCGCATTGGCCGCAGGAGGAGCGTTGCCATCCGATACCGACCCGCATTCCGGGGCTGAGGTGGGTGACGAGGGGACCGACTGCGACGACTTCGCCCACGACCTCGTGTCCGGGGACCAGCGGGTAGCGGGCGAAGCCCCAATCGTTGTCGATCATGTGCACGTCGCTGTGGCAGATCCCGCAGGCGCGGACGCGCACGAGAACCTCGTTGGGTTGCAGTTGTTGGATTTCGTAGGACCAGGGCACCAGCGGTTGTCCGGGGCCCAGGGCGGCATAGGCCTCTACTTGTGTCATGGTGGACAGGATAGGCGGGAACGACTGGCCGCACAACTGAGGCCGGTTCGGCTTGGGCTGAGGTGTTGGTGACGGCGGTTTCCCGGGGCGCACCCGGTTTATGTCGGGATCGGATCCGGTGTTTTCCCGGGTGCATCCGTAGAAATCCGGACAAGGCGGGTTGGTGGGTTCCCCGGATTGTGGATGGGGCTGGCGCGGGGTGAGAGTGTGGGGTGTTGGGGCCGTGCAGTGTTTTCGGCCCTGTGGTCATCAGCCATGCAAACCCGTGGCAATACAGCGAGAGCTTGGGGCGTTTTTGGGCCTTTGCGTTTTGCCTTTGGGCCGCGGCATGGGCGGCGGGTGCGGGGTGAGGTTTTGTCGGTGGTGTTGCAGGGTTTGATGGTCATGGGGCTGTTGGGTGGGAGTTTTGCGTTGTGTCGGGCGTATGTGTTGCAGTCCATTTGCGTGCAGGGTTCGAGCATGGTGCCGACGTTGCGGGAGCGGCACTGGTATTTGGCGAGTCCGCTGTTGGTACGGTGGCAGGGGGTGCGGCGCGGGGACATTGTGGTGTTGCGGGATCCGACGGATGGGGGGCTGGTGGTGAAGCGTGTGGTTGGGGTGGCGGGTGACACCGTGGAGTTGCGCGGGGGCCGGGTGTATTTGAACGGGCGGTTGTTGGACGAGTCTTATTTGCCGGAGGGGACGCGGACGGATCCGGTGCGTGGGCAGTGGGCGCGGGTGACGTGTGGTCCGGGGGAGGTGTATGTGTTGGGAGACAACCGCGGGGTGAGTGCGGACAGTCGGGAGTATGGACCGGTGCGGTCCGAGGCTGTGCTGGGTCGGGTTTTGTGGTGAGGGGGGCTGGTCTGCGGGTCAGCGGCTGGAGTAGTAGGCGTCGACTTTGGCGGCGACGTCGCGGTAGTTGATGTCGACTTCGTAGATTTGCTTGAAGGCTTCGATGGCTTCGTCGCGTTTGCCCATGGCTTCCAGGACGGAGCCGAGCTGGTAGAGGAGGTCTTTTTTCTCCTCGTCGAAGACGGTTTTTTCCTTGATGGCGTTTTGGAGGGTGCGGGCGGCCAGGTCGTACATTTTCCTCTGGGCGAAGCAGCGGGCGAGGTAGGCGAGGGAGGGGATGCGTTTGTGGGGGTTGTTTTGGGCTTTTTGGAACTCGGCGATGGCCTCGGTGATGCGGCCGGCTTCGAACAGGAGCTGACCGTATTCGAATCGGATGGCGAGGTCGGTGGGGTATTTTTCGACGCGTTTGCGGCATTCTTCGAGTCGGAAGGCCTGTTTGGCGGCTTCGATTTCGCGGGCGCGTTCGGCGTAATCGGGTGCGGCGGGGTCGAGTTGGGACAGTTGGTGATCGAACTTGCGGACGATGGTGTCGGCGATGGCGCGGTCGAGGCTGGGATCCTGGCCGGCTTCGGTGGCTTTGATGCGTTCGTAGCAGGCCAGGGCGCGGTCGTAGTCGTGTTTTTGGGTGTAGAGTTCGGCAAGGGATCGGAGGAGCCGGATGTTTTGGGGTTCGGCCTGCAGTCGGGTTTCGTATTCGCGGATGAGACGTTCGGTCGTGTCTTCGGTTTTTTGGACTTTTTGTTCCTGTTCGAGGACCCTGGCTTCTTCGGCGTTGCGGAGGATGTCGCGGTAGGAGCCGGTGCCGGTTTCGAGGGCGCCGTAGCCGGCTTCGGTGAGGGTGCGCCGGGCCGACAGGTTTTTGAGTTCCTGGGCGAGGTCGGGGTCACCGGGGTAGACATGGACGAGGGCTGCGAGGACCTGTTCGCCTTTGGCGACCTGGCCGGCGTCGGCGAGGGCGTGGGCGTATTGGACGGCCACGTCGCGGTCGCGCGGGTCGTGGGCGAAGAGGACCTCGTAGGAGAGGAGGGCGGTGCGTGGGAGTCCTGCGGCGACGGCGGCTTCGGCGAAGATTTTGTGGGCGGTCATGTTGTTGGGGTCAGCGTTGAGGGCTTCCTCGGCCAGTTGCATGGCTTCGAGGGGGTTGGAGCGGAGGGCGATGCGTGCGCGGGCCAGTTCGGGGGAGGCGGCGGCGCCGCTGAGGATGCGTTTGAGGAAGCCGGTGCTCCTGGCGGCGGCCCTGCGCTGTTGGGCCTGTCGCAGGGCCTTGCGGGCGTCGAGGAAGGTGGGTTCGCGGTTCAGGACCTGGGTGAGGAGCATTTGGGCATATTCGTAATTATCCCGTCGGAGCGCTTCCAGGCCGCGCTCGTAAAGTTCTCGAACCTCGCGTGAAACTTCATGGAGCGACTTTTCGGACATGGTTCCAAGTGTAGGACGGCGTGGTGGTGGGGGCGATTCAAAACTGGACGGGGATTGGGTGGGGCAGAGGCGGTTTTGGGCGGGCTTCAGTCAGGGGTGATTTCGCGGAGGCGTTTTTCCAGCTCCCGGCGGAGTTGTTCACGGTCGGTTTCCGAGGCGTCTCTGGGCACCTGGAGGGGCGGGGCAAGGATCACCTCCCAGCGGGCGAAGGGAATGGGGACGAGGAAAGCGTCCCAAGAACGGAGGCGGATGCAGTGGCTGAGGCGGTACGAGGCGGGGATGATGGGCAGGCCGGTGACCTGGGCCAGGGCGATGACTCCTTCCTGGACGACGTAACGCGGACCGCGGGGTCCGTCCGGAGTGATGGCCAGGTCGTATCCGCGTTGGGCCCAGGTGGTCAATTCCAGCAGGGCCTGGGGGCCGCGGCGGCTGGAGGAGCCGCGGACGGGTTGGACGCCGTAGCATTCGAGCACGGCTGCGAGTAAACCGCCGTCGCGGCTGGCACTGACAAGGGCGGCCAAGCCGCGGGATGCCGAGTGGGGGCGGGCATAAGTGAAGTAGGCTTCGAGGCACAGGGCCAGGCGGTTGTGCCACATGACGTAGATGGCCTGCGGCGGCACCCGGCCGCCGGTCCCGGTTTGATCCACGAGCGACTTTCGAAGGGTTCGTGCGACGGTTCGGGCGGCTACGTGGATGAGGCGGGCCAGGAAGCGTTGGAGCGGCGTGGGCTTGTGGGGGATGACCACTCCGCCCCGTCTGCGGCGTTGGGGGTGTTCCTGGGGGGCTGGCGGTGAAGGGGTCATGAGCCACCGAAACCGCGCTTGAGCGCGGCGCGCACCAATTCCTCGACCGTGGCCCGGGGGCCGAGTGCGGTACCGACTTCACGGATGCGCATTTGTGCTTCCGGACCTTTGTAACCGAGCGCCATCAAGGCCAGCACGGCGTCCTGCCATCTGGCGTCCGAGCCGGCGGGTGTGCCGGGGCCGGCGGGCGGCGGGCCCAGGTCGGTTCCGCCGAGTTTGTCTTTCAGTTCGACCACGATGCGTTCGGCGGTTTTGCGGCCCACGCCGGAGATGCGGGACAGGGCGCGCACATCGCCCTGGGCCACGGCGGCGCGAAAGGCCGGCACGCTCAATCCGCTCAGGACGTTGAGTGCGATTTTGGGGCCGATTCCATTGACCGTGTGGATGAGCAGGCGGAAGGTGTCGCGCTCGGCGGCGGTGAGGAAACCGTACAGGCGGTGAGCATCTTCGCGGACCACGAACTCGGTCAGGAGGCGGACCTGCTGGCCGATGGGCGGCAGTTTTTCGTAGGTCGAAAGAGGAATGAAGACCTCGTAACCCACGCCGTGGACGTCTACGAGGACCTGGGTGGGCCAAGCTTCGACCAGTGTGCCATGAACGAAGGCGATCATGGATGTCTGTTGTGGTGATCAACGTGCATGCGTGGGTGGTGTGGTGGCGGGCGACGTTCAAGTCGGGAAATCAGTGCGGCTGTGCCCGGGGTCATGGACGGTCAGATACGTTTGCTCAGGCCGGTCCAGGGGCGGCTCAGGGCCTGCCAATGGGCGAGGGCCAGGGCCAGGGCGTCGGTTTCGTCGGACCGGGGTGTGTTGGTGAGATTGAGCATGCGGCGGACCATGTTTGCGACGGCCTGTTTGCCGGCGGCGCCGTGGCCGGTGACGGCGAGTTTCAGTCGGCGCGGTGCGATTTCGTAGATTTCGAGGCCGGCTTCGGCGAGGACACTCAGGGCGGCCCCACGCGCCTCGCCCATGATCAGCGCGGTTCGCAGGTTTCGTGCGTGGAACAGGCCCTCGAACACCGCGATCGTGGGGTGGTGGGATTGCACGATTTGCCGCAGGGTTTGGGCGATGGCGGCCAGGCAGGTCGTGCGTGACCAGGTGCGCGGGCACAGGACGGTGCCGTAGGCGACGGCGCGAAGTTCCGCGCCGCGTTTTTCCACCAAGCCGTAGCCGGTGCCGCGCAGGGAAGGGTCCACGCCGAGTACCAGCCCCTCTGTGATTGCCGGGGCCACGGTTTGGGTCGGGTCGGTGTTCCTGCCCGGCCGGCGGAGGCGCGCCTCCAATGTTTGGTAGTCTCGAATTGAGATACCCACCGCCGTCAGTTTGCCAGTCCGGGGAGGATCGTCCAATGGGAAATTGTTGTTCGTGCCGGCTGCCGGGAGCGGTCAGCCGAAGAGCCATCGGCAGATCCAAACCGAGGCAAGCATGGCCACGGCGTCCGTGATGAGTCCGGCCCAGAGGGCGTGCCGGACCTTGTGAACGCCGACGGCGCCGAAGTAAACGGCAAGGACATAGAAGGTGGTTTCGGTGCTGCCGTACATGGTTGCTGCGGTGCGGGCCAGCAGGGTGTCGGGTCCATGAGCACGCACGATTTCGGCGAAGATCCCGAGCGCGGCGCTGCCGCTCAGGGGTCGGACCAGGGCCAACGGGAGAAGTTCCGACGGGAACCCAATCCATTCCAACAGGGGTCCAAGCAATCGGCCCAGCCATTGGAGTCCGCCCGATTCGCGGAACACGCCGATGGCCACCAGCATGGCCACCAGGTAGGGGATGATGCGGAGGGCAATGCGGAGGCCGTCGCGGGCGCCGATGACAAACTGCTCGTACACGCGCACGCCGCGCAGGGCGGCATAAAGGGGAAATCCGGCCAGCAGAAAGGGGACGGCCCATTGCGACAGGGCGTTCAACCACCGGACGAGGGCCGGATCGGCGGTTGGCGGCGTGGTTCCCCACAGGCCCAGGGCACCATTGGCCACGGCGGCGACAGAGCACAGGGCGTAGACAGTGAGGACGCAACGCCCCGGGCCGCTCAAGGGCCGTGACGGTTGCGGAATCGTCGTCGGTTTGTCTGCATTTTCCGGACGTGAGGGGTTTGGGGCTTGTTGTCCGGGTTCTGGCGGAGGCGGGGTGCGGGTGTGGGGTTGGCGAAACCAAGGGAGGCGTTCCAACAGGCGTGTGGCGGTGACAGCGGTGACGGCGCTGCAGGCGGTGGCGAGGAGTGCGCTGGCCACGATGGCCGTGGGCCGGGCCGATTGATGGGCGGCCAGGACGGAGATGGCGGTGGCGGGCAGGAGCTGGAGTGAGCCGGTGTTGAGGGCCAGGAACGTGCACATGGCGTTGGTGGCCGTACCGGGGTGGGGGTTCAATCGGTTGAGCTCCTGCATGGCGCGCAGTCCGAGGGGCGTTGCCGCGTTGCCGAGGCCGAGGATGTTGGCCGCGATGTTGAGCAGCATGGCGCCCATGGCCGGGTGCCCGGGCGGGACGTCGGGGAACAACCGGCGCAGCAGGGGCTGTAGCGCACGGGCCAGGAGGTTGACCAAGCCGGCCTGTTCGGCCAGTCGCATCATGCCGAGCCAGAGGGCCATCAGTCCGATCAACGGAAGGGCGATGGCCATCACGGCGTCCCTGGCTGCCGACAGGGCGGCTGTGGTCAGTGCGTCGGCCCGGCCGGTGAGCGCGGCCAGGGCCACGGCGATCAACAGCATGGCCAACCAGATGTGGTTCAGCATGGGTGCGGTGGTGATGGCACCGGGCTGGTGCGATGTGCCGATGTATTCATGGCATTGGAATGCCGATCCAGTCGAGTCCGAGCCGGAGCCACAGGGGCATGGTGACCAGGCTGACCAGGGAGGTGCTCAGGACGATGCGCAGCGCGGTGGCGGCGTCGCCGTGGTAGTGCCGGGCCATGACGATGGGAAACACGGCCGCGGGCATGGCAGCTTCGAGAACCAGCACACGCTGGAGGTCGGGTGTGATGGGGAGCCAGCGGGCCATGGCCAGGAACAGGAGGGGGAGGAGCCCGAGTCGCAGGAGGGTTGCGACGGACATGACGCGCCAGCCGGCTGCGGTGCGCAGTTGGGGCAGTTCATCGGCCATGATGGCTCCGATCAGGAGCAGGGCCAGGGGCACGGCGCATTGGCCGAGCCAGTGCAGGGCCGTGTGCAGCGGGGTGGGGATCCATTCGTTCAGGCGGGTGCCGTTCAAGATCAAGCTCATCACGACCGCCCCCAGCGCGGGGTTGAGGACGCGGCGCCATTCGATGCGATGGCTTGCGCCGGACAACCCCATCACGCCCAGGGTCCACAGGGCTGCATCCACGCCCACCATGTAGAGGAAGAGCACGCCGGCGGTGGCTTTTCCGAACCAGAGGAGACAGAGGGGCAGGGGGATGTAGCCGTAATTGTGAATGGCGGTCGTAACGGCGAAAGTTCGGGCTGCGGCCGGGTCGGTGAGGCCGTGCCAGGGGCGGGCGGCCGACGCGACGACAAGCGCCAGGGCCACGGTGGCGTACCCGGTCAACGGCGCCCACAGGAGGTTGTCCCAACGGTTGAATGCGGGGTTGCCCAGTGCGGAATCCAGGATGAGGCACGGCACAAAGACGTACAAGGTCAGCCGGAGCAGGCTTGCGTCAGCCTCGGTGGTCAACCATTCGAGTCGGCGGAGGAGGAAACCAGTGCCGATCAAGCCGAACACGGGTAGGACCGCCTCGAGGATGGTTCGATACGCGTTCATTGCACGGTCAGCCCCGGCCGGTTGAATCCCCGGGCGGCACTGTGCCGGTGAACACTGCCAGGACGGTTTGGAATTCGATGTGTTGGAGTTGCCGCGCGAGGCGTGCAGCGGCCGCGTCGGACGTTGTGAGGATGGTTTCGATCAGGTCCACGAGGGCGAACGGATCCCAGGCGTCGTTGCGGATCAAGCGCCGTGTCCATTCGGCGGGCGCGTGTTGTTTGAGCCACGGTCGGGCGCGTTGGGCCAGGGCGGTGAACGCCGGATGCTGGCCGGTCCGCCGCCACCAGTATTTGGAATTCCAGAAATCGGGTTCGCGGCGATGGACGAGGGCATGGACGAGTGCGCCGTCGCGGTTTTCCAGGGCCTGGACCAGTTCGTGGGCCCGGGTCCACTGATCGTACCACAACAGAATCAGGGCGCGGATGGCGCGCGGGTCGGCTGCGCCGGGTGGCAACGAGGATTCGAGCCGGGCACAGCTGGATTCGACTTCTGCCGGCACTGGCGGCGGTTGCGCCGGGGCGACAAGATCCGGCAGGGTGGGTGTTTCCAGGAGGCTGAACCAGGCTTGTGGGGTCATGGGGGTGTGGTCGGGGTTGCGGGGCGTGCGGTTGAGGCGACGCGGTGTGGTGCGACCCGACCCAGCGTCCGGACCAGGTCTTCCACGACCCAGGCGGGGTGGCGCCGGCTGAGTGCGTCGGCGGCGGCACCGTGTTGCCACACGGCGTATCGGATGAGGCGCTCCGGGTCGCCCTGGAGCGGCGGTTGAGCGCAGAGACCGGCCAGGTAACCTGCCAGGACATCGCCGCTGCCGCCCTGGGCAAGGTCGGGATTGCCGCTCGGGTTGACAAAGATGGGGCCGTGCTGCCGTCCGATGAGGGTCTGATAACCTTTGAGCACAATCCAGGCTCCGCCGAACTGCCCGGACAGCGCGCGGACGGCAGCCACGCGATTCGATTGGACCTCGTTGGTGGTGGTGCCGAGCAGGCGCGCGGCTTCGCCCGGGTGCGGGGTCAGGACGCGCAATGCGTCCCGGGGTATTGGGCCGCGTGGCACATGGTCCAGGGCGCTTGCGTCCACGACAATGGGGACATTGGCCTCCTGCCACAACCGGGCGAGCGTGGCGGGGATTTCCGCCGGAAGATCTGCGGCGGCCAGGCCGGGCCCGAACAGCAGGGCGGTGTACCGACCGGGTAGCGGATGTGCCGCCGACCAGGGATGGACCATCACGGCCTGGAGCTGGGAGGCCACCACAGCGTAGACGGAGGCGGGTGTGATCAGCGTGATGAGACCTGGCCGTGCGCGTTGGGCGGCGCGGGCAGCCAGGACGGCCGCGCCGTGGTAGCCGGTGCTGCCCGCCACGATGGCGAGGTGGCCGAAGGTGCCCTTGTGGGCCGCTACGGGCCGGGGCGGTGGCCAGTCGAGAAAATCCTCGGGCAACGTCCAGCAAAGCTCCGATTGGATCGGGCAGGGGACCAGGCCGATGTCGGGAATCACTTCGAGTCGGCCGGTGAAGGTATGGGCCGCCGGATGCAGGAGTCCTTGTTTGGGGGCTGCGAGGGTGAGGGTGCAGGTGGCGCGGAGGGTTGCGCCCCAGGGTCGGCCGGTGTCGGCGTCCAGGCCGGAGGGGACGTCCACGGAAACGATGCGGCTTCGGGCCTGGTTGATGCGCTCGATCAAGCGGCACCAGGGCTCGGCCAGGGGGCGGTTCAATCCGATGCCGAAGAGGCCGTCGAGGATCCAATCGGGGCCGCGGGCCAGGGCGCGTTCGAGGTCGGGCAGGGCGGTTTCCGGGTCCCGTACCTCGACGAGGTCGACGGCGCGACCCTGGAGGTGGGGCAGTGCGGCGCGGGCGTCATCGCCGTTATGTCCCTTGCCGGCCAGGATCAGGATGCGATCGTTGTGGGGCACGTGTCGGCGGAGCCAGGCTGCCAGGCAGGCTCCGACGCGTGCGATGACCGCCGCTTCGGTTCGGCCTGCCGACCAGCTGGCCTGTTCCCACTGGCGCATTTGCGCCACGCTTACCACGGGCACGGGCATGGGCCAGGACGCTTACGACTGTTGGTTGTGCTGGCGCCGGACCGGCAGTCCCGGACCTTCGTGTATGGGCGGGTCGGCGCGGTTTTGTCGGAGCCGGCCCGGAAGATGCGGGTTGCTGTTCGGTCCTTTGTCCGCTGCGGTTGCAGCGGGCATGTGCGCGAATCTTTGTAATCCGCCGTGACCAACGAAACAAGGCCGGTCGTCCGGAGCCGTTGGTTGCGGCGGTTTTTGGCGGGTGCAACGGGGCTTGTCCGCCGTGTGAGGGGGTTTAACGGGGGCGGCCCCTTTGCCAAGCCTTTGGAATGGTGCGGGATGGCGTTGTGCCGGTTTGGGGCGGGTCAGGCACAGGCCCGGGTTTGCGGGGTTGTTTCCGCGAGGTCTTGTCGGGTCTGGCAGGCCGGCCCGGTTTCACCGCGCAGGCAACGCTCAATGGCATCGAACAATGCGCGGGGGTGATAGGGTTTGGGCAGGAACAGCGTATTGGGCTGCTTTTCCAGGGCATCGCGGACGACGTCGGGGCTGTAGCCGCTGGTGTAGATGACCTTGAGGTCGGGGTTGAGGCACTGGAGGGTGAGGGCCAGGTCGTGGCCGTTCATGGTGCCGGGCATGATCACGTCGGTGAGGAGGATGTCGGGGACGGCGCCGCAACTTTCCCAGACCTGCATGGCTTCGTCGGCGTCGCGGGCTTTGAGTACGCGGAATCCGCGGCGCTTGAGCAGTTCGGCGGTGAGGTCCCGCACCGGCAACTCGTCTTCCACGAAAAGGATGAGCGGGCCTTGTCCCTGGGGCGGTGTGATCGGTGCGGGCGCGGTTTGGCTTACTGTGGTGGGGGCTGCGACCGTGGCGGCGGGTGCGACGGTGGGTTCGTTGATGCTGGTGGTGGCCACGGGGAGGTACACACGGAAAGAGCTGCCCCGGCCCGGCTCTGTGCGGACCTCGATCCAGCCCTCGTGTTGTTTGACGATGCCGTGGGCGGTGGAGAGGCCGAGCCCGGTGGCGCGGCCCAGGCCCTTGGTGGTGAAGAAAGGATCGAAGATGCGCGGCAGCACGTCGGGGCTGATGCCACAACCGTGGTCGGTGACTTCGAACCAGACGAAGGAACCGGGTCGGGCTTCGGGGTTTTTTGCGGCGGCGGTCTCGTCCAATTGGACGTGTCCTGTGGTGATTTCGATGGTATCGCCGTCGGGGGCGGCATCCCTGGCGTTCAGGAGCAGTTGGAGCAGGACCTGCTCGATGCCGTTGGGGTCGGCCAGGATGGGCGGCAGGGTGGCCGGTGATTGGAAGCGGACGGCATGGCGGTCGCCGAGCTGACCGGCCAGGGCGGGTACCAGCCGCTGCAGGGTTTGGGCCAGGTCGGTGGGCCTGGGTTGGAGCCACTGGCGCCGGCTGAAGGCGAGCAGCTGTTGGGTCAACCTGGCGGCGCGTTGGGCGTATTCGATCGTGCGTTCGAGCAGGGCATTTTGAAGGCCGGGGTTCACGTCGCCGCTTTGCAGGAGTGAAACATTCCCGATGATGACGGTGAGGATGTTATTGAACTCGTGGGCGATGCCGGCGGTGAGCTGGCCGACGGCCTCGAGTTTCTGGGTTTGCCGCAGTTGCTCTTCCAGGCGGATCTGGGTTGTGATGTCCTCGGCGGCCACCAACAGGCAGGTTTCCTGGTCCAGGACGAAGGGTTGGGTGCTCAGGAGGACGTGGCGTTCCTGACCGTCGGGGCGCCGCAGTCTGCAGTTGTGCTGGCGCAGGGGCTTTTGGAGGTCGAGCACGATCGGCGTGGCCGGGGATTGGTCCTGGCTCAACCATTGGAGCGGGAAAGGTTCTGCGGCCAGGAGGTCGGCGCGTGTCCAGCCGCTGAGCTCGACGAAAGCCGGGTTGGCGTCGAGGCACCGGAGGGGGTTGACACGGAGGAGGGCGAGCGGGACGGGGCTGAATTCGAAGGCGCGGCTGAAGCGTGCCTGGCTTTCGCGGAGTGCGACCTCGGTTTTGAGGCGTTGGGCGATTTCCTTTTGGAGCTCGGCGTTGGCGGCCACCAGTTCGGCCGTGCGTTGTTGGACGAGGCGGTCGAGGTCGGCGATGCAGAGCCGGGCCTGCCGGGCCAGTTCCCATTTTCGGGTCAGGGCATGGGCGAGCTGGAGGACTTCGATGGTTTCGAAGGGTTTTTTGAGGATGAGGAGGCTGTCGGTTTGGCCCAGGCGCCGGACGAAGTCGTCCCAGGCGTAGTCGGAGTGTGCGGTGCAGATGACGGCCTGCAGGTCGGGGGCGACCTGCCAGAGCCTCTCGAGGGTTTCGACGCCGTCCCAGCCTGGCGGCATGCGGACGTCGACGAAGGCGAGCTGGTAGGGGTCACCCTCTGCCACGGCGCGCCGGACCATTTCGAGGGCTTCCTGGCCCTGGTGGGCGGAATCCACGCGGAAGGTCGTCTTGAGGGTGGTTTGTTCGGGTTCACCGAACAGTGCGGCTTCGGCGGCATCCAGCTCTGCGGTGGCCCCGGCGGCGGACCCGCCGCAGAGGATTTTGCGAAAATCGGCGTGGATGGCGGGGTTGTCATCCACGACCAGGATACGGGGTGCGGGGCTGGAGCTCGGCGTGGTCATGAGGTGGCCGTTGAGGATTTATACGGGATGCGGAGGGTGAAGCGGGCGCCGCGGCCCGGTCCGTCGCTGTGAGCGGTGAGCGTGCCGCCGAGGGCCTTGGCGGCCAGGGCGCTGCTGTGGAGGCCGAAGCCATGGCCGTTGGGGCGGGTGGTGAACCCGTGGGTGAAGATCTTGGTGAGGTTTTCGGCGGGGATGCCGACGCCGTTGTCCTCGATTTCGAGCACAAGCCATGCCTCACCCTCGCGCCGGATGCGCGCGATGATGCGCTTGTCGGGCCTGCCCGAGTCGCTGACCGCGTACTTGGCGTTGCGGATCAGGTTGACGAGGATTTGGAGGACCTTGTGTCGGTCCACGAGGATGGGCGGTGCCGGTTCGAATTCCCGGACCAGGTTGACGGTGTGGCGGGTCAGGGCGGCTGCGTTGATGCGCAGGGCATCCTCCATGAGCTGGGTGGGATCGATTTGTTCCTCGATGCCGGCCAGTCGGGCGTAGTTTTGCTGCATGGCCACGATTTGCTTGATGTGTTCGACGTGGTCGCGAACCTGGCCCAACTCGGCCAGGAGGAACTCCTGCTGCTCGGTCAGGGCCTGGCTGACCGCCTCGAGATAGCCGGGGAGATGTTTGCCGCGGGGGTCTTCGGTCAGGAAATGGTCGAGGTGGCCGATATGTTCCCGCAACAGTTGCGGCACGCGGGCCAGGTTGGCGAAGCGGTTTTGGCGGACGCGGTCCAGCAGCATGGAGCAGGAGACGTTGATGCTGTTGAGCACGTTGCCGACGTTGTGCAGGACGTCACTGGCCACCTCGGCCATGCCGGCCAGGCGCGAAGCGTCCACGAGGCGCCGATGCACCTGTTCGAGCTCGGCTTCGGCCTTTTTGAGCTCGGTGATGTCCTTGGAGATGCCGAAGGTGCCGATAATTTCGCCCCGGGCGTTGCGCCAGGGCATTTTGGTGGTGAGGCACCAGGTGACGCGGCCGTCCTTGTGGGTTTCTTTTTCGACCTTGCCGATGACGGGTTCTCCCGTGGCGATGATGCGCTGTTCGTCCTCGAAGGCGGGGCGGGCGTGTTCCTCGGTGAAGATGTCGAAATCGGTTTTGCCCACCAGGTCCTGCGCCTGACCCACTTGGGGGAGCTTGTCCAGAAGGGCCCGACTGAATCGGACGAAGCGCGATTGCCGGTCTTTGAAGTAGATGGCGTCCGGGATGTTGTCCAACAACGTTTGGAACAGTTCCCGTTCGTATCGCAGCTGGTCCTCGGCCTGTTTGAGTTCGGTGATGTCCTTGGAGATGCCGAAGGTGCCGATGATTTCCCCCTGGGCGTTGCGCCAGGGCACCTTGGTGGTGAGCGCCCAGGTGACGCGTCCGTCGGCGTGGGTTTCCTTCTCGAGTTTGCCCACGATGGGACGTCCGGTGCGCATGATCTCCTGTTCATCCTCGTACGCCGGCCGGGCGTGTTCCTCGGTGAAGATGTCGAAGTCGGTCTTTCCGATCAGTGCGTTGGGATCGGTCAGCCCGTAACGCTCCACGAAGGCGCGGCTGTAATGGACGAACCGGGACTGCCGGTCCTTGAAGTAGATCATGTCCGGGCAATGCTCCATCATGGTTTGGAAGAGATTGCTGGCGTGGGCTAGGGCCTCCTGGGCCTGGCGTACCGCTGTGATGTCCTCGTAGGTGCCCAGCACACCGATGATTTCGCCGCGGGCGTCCCGGATGGGGACCTTGCTGGTGCGCAACCAGGCGATGGAACCGTCGGGCCGGGTTTGCGGTTCCTCGTAGTTGATTTTGGCCTGACCGGTACTCATCACCTCCTGATCGTCGGCCCGATACCGCTCCGCGTCGGTGTGCCACGGCAGGTCGTAATCGGTTTTCCCCACGATGGCGTCCGGATCGGGCAGGCCGCAATCCTCCGCAAAGGCGCGGTTGCAACCCAGGTAGACAGAGTTTCTGTCCTTCCAGAAGATCCGGTTGGGTGCGGCGTCCAGGATCATCCGCAGCATCTGCCGGGAGCGGAAAAGCTCCTCTTCCATCTGTTTGCGCGCTGTGATGTCCCGGCCGATGCACTGGACCACGGGGCTGCCGTCCACGGCCTGCGTCCGGCGCAACGACAGTTCCACCTGCAGTTCGCGTCCGGAAGGTCCGCGGAGCCGTGTTTCAATGCGCAGGGGCGCATCGGACGCCGTTTCGTCTTCGAGTAACCGGCGGATGGTCTCGCAGCAGGGAGGGGAGAGCACGTCTTCCAAAGCGATGTCGGTCCATGTTGCCGACTCCACCCCCACGGCCCGTTGGAACGAGGGGTTGCCGGATCGGAACCGGCCCGAGCCGTCCACGGTGAATATGAAATCGTGGGCCTGTTCGATGAGCTCCCGGAAGGAACGTTCCAGTGCAGCCTCGCGTTCCAATCGTTCCTGCAGTGCCCGGGTGCGCAGTGCCACCTGACGACGGAGCCAAAGGCCCCAGACGCCCATGCCGGCGGCAATCGCGGACAAGAAGCTGATGACTGCGGCTGATTGTTGGACGGTCCAGCCGGCCGGGATGGACACCTGCGCCATGGTACGGCCTCCCGGCTGGTCGCCTCCCGTTGGTCCGCCTGCCATCAGGGACGGCGCCGAGGCCATGGCCCTGGAACCCATCACGGGGGTGTGGGCCAGGGCCAGGAGGAAACCGGCTGCCGCGGTAAGGCTCCCTGCAATCCACCAGAACCTTCCCGGTTGAACCACGGGTTCCCGGGCTTCATCGCGGGCTGTTTGTTTGAGGTCCATGGCATGCAAGCCCCCGGGTTCGGGCCCGGCCTGCTTGGGTCGTTCAGGGTTGGGTCGTGCGCCCTGCCGACCCCGTGTCCCCCGGACCTTTGGAGGGCCGGTGATCCGATCCTGCGGCGGCTGATTGTCGTTGCTCTTCGGCCGGCGGGTCCCGTTCGACGGGTTGAGCCCCGCCGCTCATGGATGCCCGGTGGCGAGCGGAGTCCACGAGCCGACGCCTGGCCGGCTCAGCGGGTCCACGCCAGCCATCACAATGTGACTGTCAGCAAGCCTATCGGCGGAAATGGCAAGGACTTTAGAGGCAAAATGAAGCCACCTTTCCGGTCAGGTCCCCTGCCGGAAGGGGAGAGTGGATGGCGGAGTGCACGATCCCGGAAACTTGGCGGGCGTAGGAGGGTCCCGGCCGGGATATGGCAGCGGTGGTTTTGCAGGACCCCGACGGGCGAAGGTGCAGGTTGCCGCCCTTGCCCGGGTCAGGCCAGTGCACGTGCGGTGGCCTCAAGCGAGGTCAGGTCTCCCACGTTGTAGATCTCGGTGTCCTTTTGGATGCGCTTGAGGAAGCCGGAGAGCACGGTACCGGGGCCCAGTTCAATGAAGCGGGTGAATCCTTCGGCCAGGAGGTGGCGCATGCTGGCTTCCCATAGCACGGGTGCGGTGACCTGCTCGACCAGGCGCGATCGGATGGAGTCCGGGCCGTTATGGGGCCGGGCTGTCACGTTGGAGATTACGGGCACTCGCGGGGGTCGGATGGTCACTGTGCTCAGGGCATCGCGCAGGGCCGGCTGAGCCGGGGCCATCATGGGCGAATGATAGGCACCGGCCACGTTGAGCAGTACGGCTCGTTTTGCGCCGCGTGTCCTGGCCAGTTCCACCGCTTTCTCCAGGGCGGCACGAGGGCCGGAGATCACGATCTGCCCCGGGCAATTCAGGTTGGCCATGACCACGCCGGTTTCGTCGCAGACGGTTTTGGTGGTGGCTTCGTCCAGTCCGATGACAGCAGCCATGGCGCCGTCACCGGCCTCGCACGCCTCCTGCATTTTTTGGCCGCGCAGGCGCACGAGCCGCAGTCCATCCTCAAAATCGAGGGCACCGGCGGCGGTTAGGGCGGTGAACTCGCCGAGGGACAACCCGGCGGTTGCGTGGAACTGCAGGTCCGGGCAGCGGGCTTGCAGAAGCTGCCAGGCCACCCAACTGACCAGGAAAATGCCGGGCTGAGCATGCTCGGTCCGGGTCAACACTTCGTCCGGTCCTTCAAAACAGATTCGGGCCAGATCGTAACCGAGGATCTGCCGGGCGCGGTCGAACCACCCCCGGGCTGCGGGGTCTGATTCGGCCAGATCCCGGCCCATGCCGACGTATTGGGCACCCTGACCTGCGAACAGCAAGGCGGTTTTTTTGTCCATGGCGCAGTTTACTGAATCGGAAAACGGCCCCTGGGGAAAGCCTGCAATTTGGGTTCGTGCGGGGGCGGGCCCTGCGTCCGTGTTTCAGGAGTGCCTCTCGCCCGGTACCCGGGAGATGGGGCGGCCGGAGGCCAGACGGATGCCGTTGCAGCCGAGTCGCGAACCGACGTTCAGCTGCCGTGAACGGCCGCCTTGACGGTGGCGTGACGGCTCGACAACTCCGGCCTTCCGCCGCAACTTGTGCCCGATGGCAAACGAGAGCAGTGAACGGTCTCCGCTGGATTTGTTGTGGGAGGAGTACGGCGAGGTTTTCCGTGAATTTGACGATCTCACGCTGGCTCGGTGGCTGGCGCAGACGCTCGGGCAACTGCAGGGCAGGGCGTGGCGAATGTCGCATCCGCTGGTGGCCGCCTACCGGCTGGCCGCCCAGGAAGCCCATCGGCGCGGGGTGTGGTTGAAGCGCCTGGCGACTCCCCCCTCGGCCTATTTGGAATCGCCGTGTTGCCGTGCGCCCATGCTGCCCTTGCTGACCCGCGACGTGCGGGACGCGGGGCTGCTCTGCCAGCATTGCAATGACACGATGGTGCCTTTTGAAGAGCTGCCGGAGGATATCCGGCCCGACCTGGAACTTTGGGCGGCCCAGTATGCGCCCGTACATGCGGTGGCGCATTGGGATGATCGCCAGCGCAAAGCGGTGGGCAATTACGATCGGGCGTTGGACCAGGCTGCGGAGGAGGCCGAACGCTTGTTGGTGCGGGCTGGCAGCGAACTGGCCCCCCGCCTCCTGGAGTTTTATCCCGCGGTCATTTGGGAGGATCAGGACGAATGCCTCGATGTGCGTCCGGAGGACGTGATTTTGGCGCCGGAGGAAGAGTGAGGTCACCCTTTGTCCAATGGGGCCGGCGGCCGGGGGCGTCGGTTCCGCCGCGGATGAAGCCGTACCGCAGCGGGTTTAAGATCGCCGGGCGGCGTTGGGCTGCCGCATGGGCGCGGAGGGCGGGGCCGGCGCTGGTGTCAACCGGCCGACTCCCAGACTTTGCGTGTCTGAACCAGTTGTTCGAGCAGTTGTGCGTCGGCCGCCGGAAACCGATGTCGGCGGAGTGTACGGCGGTCCACCCATTTCCACGCGGCACAACCGAGGGCTCTGGGTTCGCCCGCCCGCCACCGACAGAGGTAAAAATGGATTTGCACCCGCACCTCAGGGTACTCGTGTTGCACCGTGCACCACAGCGGGCCCACCTCCACCTCAATCCCCAGTTCCTCCCTCAGCTCCCGTTGCAGGCAGGCTTCGAAGGTTTCGTGGGGTTCACGTTTGCCTCCGGGAAACTCCCAGAGCCCGCCGAGGTGTGTCCCGGCCGGGCGGCGGGTGATGAGGAGGCGGCCCTGGTGGAAGACCAACCCGGCGGCGACCTCGACGTGTCCCGGGCTTGAGAGGTGATGGGCAGCGACCATGCCGTGGGGGCGGGCGTGGGGCGCGGCGGTTACCGGCCGACACTTTTGTAGATCCAGCCCAGCCGTTCCATCTCGCGGGGATCGAAAAGGTTGCGCCCGTCGAACATGATGGGATGGGTCATGACCCGTCGGGCCCGCTCCAGGTCCAGCTTCTTGAAGATTTCCCACTCGGTGGCGATGACCAGGGCATCGCAACCTTCGGCGACGTCGTTCATGTCCTCGATGTAGGTGGCCTCGGGGAGGACGGCTCTGGCTTTTGGCATGGCCTTGGGATCGTGCACCCGCAGTCGGGCCCCTTCCTTGAGCAGGCGGCGGCAAAGCTCGATGGCGGGCGACATGCGCACGTCATCGGTGTTTTGCTTGAACGCCAGACCAAGGACGCCGATGGTTTTGTCCTTCAGCACCCAGAGCGTGTCGGTAATTTTTTTCACGAACCGGTCCATCTGCTCGGCATTGATGCGCTGGACCTCCTTGAGCAGTCGGAAATCGTACCCGAGCTGCTCGGCGATCTTGATGAAGGCGCTGAGGTCCTTGGGGAAACAACTGCCGCCGAAACCGATGCCGGCCTGGAGAAACTCCCGTCCAATGCGGTGGTCCATGCCCATTCCCAGGGCCACCTCCTGGACGTTGGCCCCCGTGGCCTCGCACAGGATGGAGATGGCGTTGATGTAGGAGATTTTCAGCGCGAGGAACGAGTTGGACGCGTGTTTGATCAACTCGGCCGAGTTCAGGTCCGTCACGATGATCGGGGCTCGAAACGGTTCGTAAATTTCGCGCATTACCGGCACCGGCCGCGGCGATTGCACCCCGATGACGATCCGGTCCGGGTGCATCAGATCCTCCACGGCGTAGCCCTCGCGCAGGAATTCGGGGTTGCTGACCACGTCGAAATCCACGCGGGCCCGGCAGTACCGCCGGATGGTTTCGGCCACCTTCTCACCGGTGCGGACCGGCACGGTGCTTTTGTCGACCACCACCTTGTAGCTGGTCATGCACCCTGCGATCTCGCGGGCGACCTTTTCGATGTAACTCAAATCCACGGAACCGTCCGGCAGGGGCGGCGTCGGCACTGCGATGAACACCACCAGCGAGCGTTCCACGCCCTCGGCGATGCTGGTGGTGAACCGAAGCCGGCCGGCAGCCACGTTTTTGTGAACCAGTTCTTCCAGGCCGGGTTCGTAGATGGGCATGCCGCCGGCCTGCAGCAGGGCCACCTTGGCCTCGTCGTTGTCCACGCAGGTTACGTCGTGACCGACCTCGGCGAAACAGGCACCGGTGGTCAATCCCACATAACCCGTGCCGATGATGCAGAGTTTCATGGCATCCTGCGAATTCCGGGGAATGCCTTCGTTTACGGTGTGGCGCGGTTGGTGGCCGGGGCCGGTGTGCCGGGCAGGGACGCCGGCAGCGTCACAGTCGGGTTGGCTCCGGGGACGTCCGGGGCCGCACCGGTCCGCGTTTCACGGGTCGTCAGCTCCGGGTGGGCGTCCAACAAAGTTTGCAGGGCGAGCCGGGCCTCACCTCCGAGGATGGTCATGGGGGTGGCGCGGGCCACCTCTTCGTAATACCGGCGTGCCCGCTCCAATTCTCCCCGTGCCTCACAAAGCCGGCCCAGGCGCAGCCGTGCCAGAAACACCGTGGGATCCGAATCCAGTCGTCGCTCGGCCAGCGATTCGTATCGTTCCATCGCCTCGTTGGTTTTGCTCTGCACCTCCAGGGCCGTAGCAAGGCCGAACACGGCCTGGTTCAGCAGCGGGCTGTTGCGGTAATCGCGCAGGAACTGTTCGAACCGCCGCTGTGCGTTTGCGGCATCGCCCTCCTGCAACAGGGCGTTTGCCGCCAGCAAAAGGGCCTGACCGGAAGCCCTGGTGCCGGCAAAGCGTTGCGCCACTTCCAACAGCGCGGCGGAACGAACCGCCTCGGTTTGCCCCGTCAGGGCCGGGGCGGCCGCTTCGGAGAGGGCCCGGGCGGCCTCGAGTTCCCGTTGGCCACGCGACCAAATGTAGTAGGACACGGCCAGGCCCAACACTGCGAGACCCGCCAGCCCGTAGAGGAGTTGCCGCTTATAGGTCTCCACCCAGGCGTAGGCTTGGATCCACCATGCCGGTTCGGTCACCTGCTGTGTTGCCATAATTAAGCGCGCAATCTCCGCACGGGCCGCTTCGATGGCAAGCCTGAAATCGGCCGGCACCGCAGGTGGGCGGGCCATTCGCGGGCCCGGCATCGGGGCGGCGTTGTCTTGAAAGGATCAGGCTCTGAGTTGAGCCCCGGGCATCCGGCAACCGTCGAAGGGGCTCCCATCAAGCCTGGCGTGGCGGTCAGCGTCTTTTCGGGACCTCCCCGGGGCAGAGGTCCCTGGTAGCCTCACAAGACACGGGCGCGGCCGGGCCTGTGCCGGAGCGACGCCTTTGGGGTGCGAGGAGGAGACCTCCCGGTCAAACGGGCAATCCATGCCGGTAGTGGATTGCGCGGTGAACGTCACTTCCCCGACCCTTCGGGCGAATGGTTGGTGTTGGGGTGCCGGAGCTGTCGAGAATGCCGGTGCAGCTGGTTGCACGAATTCCACGCCCCTTTGCCCGGGCGGAGGCAGGGGTGTAAACAGGGCTGGGTTTGTTTTTTTCCGTCCCCGGCCAGCCTCCAGACCACACGCCAGCAAGGCAAGCCGCGCTTATGCTTCGGGCCCGGGAACTGGCGGAACCGTCATGGGCAAGACCTGCTCGAGGTCCGCGTGCCAGCGGAAGGGCGCGGTTACGACGGCGTTCGAAGAAACCGTTGCCTGCCGGCCCGGCGTCAGAACCACCAGCGCACGTCGCGGTCCTGCGGGTTGTAGCGTTCCCGGATCAACTTGAAGGGGCGCCACGCGCCGTGGCCGTCCAGGAAGAAGGCGTTGCCGCCGCCGGGAAAGTTCCCCTTGCGGTGCGGGTTTTTGTGCAATCCGTCCCTGGTCAAGCCGCTGGGGACGCCCACGAAGTCGTTCGGCCCGCGCGAAAGAAGCGCGTCCACGATCAACTCGGCCATGGCGGGGTTGGTGTTGCCGGTGGTGCGAAGATGGAACTCTTTGCCCGGATACATGCGGCTGGCCATCTGGGGATCCGGACGCCCGCTGGAATCGAGGCGGGCGCCCAACCAACCGTATCCGACAATCCGCCGGTTGCCCGGGCTGATTTCCCACCAGTTGACCTCCACGTCGTACTCCTTGACCGAGGCCCGGACGCTGGGGCAGTAAAACACCGATCGCGTGGCGCCGTAGTTGGTGATGGCGTTGGCGGTGTCCCAGGGCATGTCCCACAACCAGAACCCGTTGCGGACATGGGCGGGAATGTAATCGCGGTTTTCGTTGGCGTACATCATAACGGCCATGCCGAACTGCCGGATGTTGCTCATGCACCGTGCGCGCACGGCCTTTTCCTTGGCCTCGGACAGTGCGGGCAACAACATGCCGGCAAGGATTGCGATGATGGCAATGACGACCAACAGCTCGATCAGGGTAAACGCGATGACGCGGTCCGGACGCCTGTCTGCTCGCACGTTATACTTCATATGGCTGACTGGCTCTGGCGTTCGTTTCTGCCCGCCGGGCCGGCCCTTTATGCCGACCGAGCTGGGCTTTCTGTTGGAAGATTAGACCGTCGAGAAGTTGCCTCACACCCTTCAATGTTGCACGCTGGATTGAAAATTTTGCATCCGTGGGCCGGGCCAGCCCCGGAGAACCGGAACTGGCCGGCCTCCAGCCGGGGCGTCAGGATCAGCAGCTCGTCACTGTCATGAACCAAAAGCCGAAATTCCAGACCCGGCCAATTCGACGATTGAACCCGCCATGAACGAGCTCCGTCGAGAACTCCGTCTCGAACAAATCATTTCCGGCGGACAGACCGGGGTGGACCGCGCGGCCCTGGACGTCGCCATCCGCCTTGGCATTCCTCACGGGGGTTGGTGTCCGCGTGGCCGTTGGGCCGAGGACGGCGCGATCCCCGACCGGTATCGCCTCCGGGAAACGCCCGCTGCTGAACCCGAACAACGCACGGAATGGAACGTGCGGGATTCCGATGGAACAGTGATCTTCAGTATCGCGCCCCGGCTGACGGGGGGCTCGGCGTATACCCTGTGGATGGCCGGGCGATGGGGCAAACCCTGCCTGCACCTTGCGCGCGCATCTCATCCCGTGCCGGAGGCCGCCCGGCAGCTGCGGCATTTTCTGACCGAACACGGCATTCGCGTTCTGAACGTGGCCGGCCCGCGGTCGAGTGTGGAGCCGGAAGTGGCCGAGTACGCCGCTGCTGTGCTGGAGATGGCGTTGGTGGGGCGGCGGCAGTCCCCGGACGAGGGGTCGGACACGCGTCCGGGAAGGGTTTGAGCCAGCGACCCCGGCGGTGGGCTCCGCCCGGATTTGATGGGGCGCATGGTCGCTCGCGGGGCCGGAGGCGACCTTTCGTCTGCAGGGAGTCGGAGCTCCCAATGGCGTTCAGGGGCGGATTCGGTACCGCACCCTCGATATGCTCTACCATGTCAGCACCAGTCCCACCACGCCGGAGACCGCCACCAGAGCGCCCGCAACGGCCCTGATGGTGGGCCGGTCGCCTTCCATCCACCATGCCAGCGGAATGATGGTCAGGGGGGTCAGGCTGGTGATGGCGAGCACCACGCCGGCCGGCAGCTGGGACAGTGCCCATTGGTAGGAACTGACACCGAGCACCAGTCCAAAGATTGCGTTTCCCAGGACCCAGGGAATGGCTTGCCGGCGTAGGCGCCGGACCTCGGACACCGAATCCACTCCGCCGGCTGGGTTTCGAGTGCGGCCTGCCACGGCCAGGCGCCATGCGGCCACCACCACACCGTACCCCCCCAGGACCCGCAGGAATGCCGCCGTTCCGCCATCGGGAACCATGTCGAGCGCCGCAGACCTTGTAAACGCCACGCGGTTCAGTACCGCGCCCACGGCCCCCAGGAACGCCGAAGTCAGGGCCCATAGCACCCCCGGGACGGCCTGGGGATGCGTCTCGGTTCCCTTTTTGGGCACCAGGGCCATGCCCACGCCCAACAAGGTCCAGACCCCGAACCCGAGCGCCGCCGGGCCGAGGTGGGTCCCAAGAAAATGCCATTCCATCAAGGCCGCCATGGGCGGAGTCAAACATGCGATCAACAGGATGGTGAGTCGGGAGCCGAGGCGCGGCAGTGCCTGAAACATGGCGGTGTCACCCAATCCAATGCCGACCAATCCGCTCCACGCAAACCAGGTCCATGCCCCGTTGCAGAGGCCGTGTCCGGCTGTGACAGCCCAAAGTCCCAGCAGGCCCAGGGCAAGGGTCAGACGCCAGAAGTTGGCCTCGGTGCCGCCCAGAAGCCGGGCTGACCGCACGGCAAACACGGCCGAGCAGGCCCAGAGGAATGTGGTTAGACAGGCCGCCCACATGCGGCAGGAGTCTGGCTGAGCTTGGGCCGTGGTTCAACGGCGGTTCCGGCCCGGGACACGTTCATGGGGAAGGGCAGGATCGGCGGTGCGGTCGTCGCGTGATTCTCAGCGCGCGCGCTGTGCCGGCTCCGTGTCGCCCCAAACGAAGCAGGATCGGCACGCCGGAAAGAGCCTCACGGCGCGGGGAGAATGGACGGAAGACCAAACGCACAGAACACAGCGGACAGAAGCCCCGAACAAGGCTTTTTGTTCTTCGCCGGCGCAACCCACCGGGCCCGGCGCTGTCCCTCGCCGCCGAGCGACGGCCGATGGACCCATTGCGGCTCATGGAGCGTCGACGCCTGGGAAACGAACCCTGCCCGGCGAGGGGACCCGGTTGGTGGTGACGACACTGCGCATGGGTACGGAATTCAAGCCATGTGCGACCGGCCTCGGGCATTCGCGTCGTGTTGTTTCAGGGACCTGAGATGCATTAACCATGGCGGTTTGACAATCGCTGGCCGGCGGTCAACCCGTGCCACGGCGCGTGGAGGGTCGGGGCGGTGGTGCCGGGCGGATCTGATGCAACCGACATGCCCGGTTGCCGGGCTGCAGATGCGGCCCATTGGGAGTGGGGAGCAGGGCATTGTGGCACGGGTGATGACTCGGGTTTGTCGGGGAAGGCCCTGGTGCAGTGGACCGCTTCCGCACCGGCACCATGGCACTGGCTTCCCGATCTGCATCGGGCAAGGGCCCTTCGGTTTTTCCGTCGTTGCGGCACTGTTTGGGTTCGGGCGACAGCACTTGTGGGAACAAGGAGGCGAGCGGGGTGAAGAAGCGCCCGCTGTTAGCGGGGACGGGATGCATCATTGACAACAACGAGTTGTGACGTTGAGTGTTGCGGCATGAGAACGGTGCGTGAGGCAAATCGTTGGGCGGCCGTGACCGGTGCGCTGTTGTTGGTGGCGTTGGCATCGAGTGGTTGTGTGGCCTTGTTGGTGGGCGGGGCGGCGGCAGCCGGGGCCGGCACGGTGGCATATGTCCGGGGGGAGTTGCAATCCACGTTGGATGCACCGTTTGACCGAGCCTGGACGGCGACAGTCCGCGCGTTGGGAGATCTGGGGATGCCGGTGACAGCACAGGAAAAGGACGGGCTGTCGGGTCGGATTACCGCGCGTGCGGCTGGCGATCGGAAGGTGACGGTGCAATTGCGGAAAGTTAGCGGGACCGCCACCGAGGTTCGGATCCGGGTGGGCACGTGGGGTGACGAGGGAGCTTCGCGGCAGATTCTGGAGCAGATTCAGCACCGGCTGTGACGAGGCGGCGCCGTGTCTGGTGGAGCGTTGCGTCCTGCGAGGATGCAGCGCCGGGCACCGTGCGGTTTACAACTGATCGGGGCGGGAGAGAAACTCGGCCACCCGGGTGAGAAGCCGGCCCGCGGCACCGCCGTCCAGGACGCGGTGATCGAAGCTGAGGGTGAGGTTGGCCTCCCAGACGGGGATGAATTGCTGTTTGCTGTGGCTCCAGTGGGGCACGCGCCGACTGGCCCCCACACCGAGAACGAGCGTTTGTTCCGGAAGTGGAATGGGGGTGGCCCAGGTAAGGCCGAAGGTGCCAAAGTTGGTGACCGTGGCAATGCTCCCACCGGAGGCTTCTGCGGGCAGGCGCCGTTGCCGGGCCAACTCCAGGAGGTGTTCGTAGTGCGGCACCAACTCTTCCAGCCGGCGTTGGTCCACATTCCGCAGGACGGGGACCAGGACACCGTCCTCGACTTCCACGGCCCAGCCGATGTCAATGGCCCTGGGATGGACAATCCGGTTACCGATGAGTCGTCCGGCCGGGGCACTGTTTTCGGCCAGGGCCAGGGCCAGCGCGCGGATGGCGTAGAGGGTGGGACTGGCCTTGACGCCGCTGCGCTTGCGATGCGCCAGGATGGGATCGAGCCGGAACGGAAGGCCCACGGTGGCCAGGGGACGCGTCCAGCTCCGGCGCATGGCGTCGGCCACGCTGACGCGCATGGGCGAGGCCGGGGTGATGCGATGTTGCTCCAGACCGGCCAGGAACCGTTCGAAATCCTGGATGGTGACGCGCCCGCCGGCACCACTGCCCGCCACGCCGGCCAGGTCGGCTGCGTGGAGGCCCAGTTCGGCCATGCGGGCTTTGAGGCGCGGGGACATGTAGCCGGCGCCGGTGGCGTTGGCGGGCACGGGCAGGCCGCGCACGGTGGGCTGGACCCGGTCGGTGGCCGTGGGTGTGGCCGGTAGGGCCGTGACCGGGGCCGGGTCGGCCTGGGCAGCGGGCGCGTCGGGGGCGGGTTGAAGACCGGCGCGGGCGGCGTCCTCCGCGGTTGCCTCGATGTAACCCAACACGGCCCCCACGGGGTAGCTGTCGCCCACCTTGACCGTGAACCGCCGGATTACGCCCCGGCAGGGCGAGGTCACGTTCATGGCCGCCTTGTTGGTTTCCACCTCGATGATGTCCTGGTCGGCTTCGACGCGGTCGCCCTCGCGGACCAGGAAATTGACGATCATGGCTTCGGCGATGGACTCGCCCAACTGGGGCATGATGATGGGGATCTCCGGCATGGTCGGCAGATCAGAGTTGCAGGAGTTGTCGTGCTGCGTGGGCTATGGTTCGGGCCGTGGGGCGATGCGCAGCCCACAGGTTCGGATGATAGGGAATGGGTGTGTCCTTGGCGTTGAGACGTTGCGGCGGTGCATCCAGCAGGGACAAGCCCTCGCTGGTGACCCGGGCAATGACCTCGGCGGTAACTCCGCCCCAGGGCCACGACTCGCCCACACACAGCAGGCGACCGGTCCGGGCCACCGACGCCATCACGGTGTCCGTGTCCAGGGGCTTGACCGAACGCAAATCCACGACTTCAAGTTCCCAACCTTCTTCGCGCAGTTCCTCCGCGGCCGCGAGGGCTTCGTGGACCATGGCGCTGTAGGCCACCACGGTGAGGTCACGTCCCTCGCGCGCGATCCGTGCCTTGCCCAGGGGCAGGGCTTCGGTGGGCAGGCGCTCCGCCTTCAGGTGGTAGTAGAGAAACTTGTGCTCGCAAAAAATCACCGGGTCATCCACGGCCACGGACTCCAGCAGCAGGCTGTAGGCGTCCTCCACCGTGGCCGGTGTGACCACAATCAACCCGGGGAAATGGGCGTAGATGGCCTCCAGCGTCTGGCTGTGGAACGGGCCGCTGCCGGATGTGCCTCCGCTGGGCAACCGGATCACGATGGGGCAGGGCACCCCTGTTCGCCAATAGAGAGTGGCGGCCTGGTTGACGATCTGGTTGAAGCCCACGCTGGAGAAGTCGGCAAACTGCATTTCCACGATGGGACGCAGTCCTTCGATGGCGGCCCCCACGGCAAAGCCCACGATGGCGTCCTCGCTGATGGGCGCGTCAATGACGCGGCCGGGGAACTGTCGGGCAAGGTTCTTGGTGGCCTTGAACGCCCCGCCGAAGGCGCCCACGTCCTGGCCGTAAATGAACACCCGCGGGTCCTCGGCCAGGGCCCGGGCCTGGGCTTCGCGAATGGCTTCGAGGTAGGTGATGCTCATGCCGGCAATGCATCCCGTGAATGGAGGGGCAGGGACTCCCACCCGTGAGGTGCCTCGACCAGGTGCGCGGTGGCCAGGGCGCGCCAGTCTTCCAGGCGCGGATCCGGCGCGGGCTCCTGTTGCACCTGTGCCACCGTGGCTTCCACCTGTTGCTGGGCTTCCAGCCGCCAGGCGTCCAGTTCAGCGGCCGTGGCGAAACCGCGTTCCAATAACTGCTGTTCTGCCACGGGAAGACAATCGCGTCCGAACGGCATTTCCCGCAGGCGCGGGTCCATGTAGGTGGCGTCGTCGTGCTCGCCGTGACCGGCCAGCCGCAGCAACTGGGCCACCACCATTTGGGGGCCGCCCCCCTCGCGGGCGCGCGCCACGGCCCGCTGCAGACATTCGAGGCAGGCAATCAGGTCCGTGCCGTCCACGCGATGTGCCTCAATGCCGTAGCCGGGGGCGCGATCCGCCAGATCCTTGCAGGCGAACTGGCGGCTGGTGGGGGTGGAGTAGGCGTACTGGTTGTTTGCGATGACCAGCACCAACGGCAGCCGTTCCACCGCTGCCTGGTTTACGGCTTCATGGAAGGCCCCGGTGGAGGTGCCCCCTTCTCCAAGGCAGGCCAGGCCCACGCGACCGGTCTCGCCCCGATACCGCTTGGCAAACAGGGCGCCGTTCACCACCGAGATCATCGCGCCCAGATGACTGATCATGGGCAGGTAACCCCGCCTCGGGTACCCCCGGTGCACGTTGCCGTCGCGGCCGCGCATGGGGCCGAGCCGGGAGCCCAGATAGGTGCGGAACAGGTCCACCAACGGCTCCCCAAAGGCCAGCCGCCCGGCGGCGTCGCGGATCAGGGGTGCGTAAACGTCCCCTTCCCGCAACGCCAGGGCGCCGGCCACGCTCAGGGCCTCCTGGCCGCGACCCAGAAAGACGCCCCCGTGGATTTTTCCCGCTCGGTACAGGCTGGCCAGCTTGTCCTCGGCGATGCGGGCCAGCAACATGAACCGATACGCCCGTCGGCAAAGCCCCTGGAGCGAGGTGTCCGCCAGCGCGGCCTGCGCGCTGCACGTTTCCTGTAGCATGACACCATGCTAATGGTCGGCACCGGGTTTCGGCAATGCTTCTGTGGTGTCCTGCGCCGGGTCACCTGTCCGCGGGTGCCACCTGATTTGGCATTCCCGCCGGGCCGCTATACTTTTGGCCCATGTCGGTCAGAGCCAGGACAGAACGGTCCACGGAATTCACCCCTGCGGCCCCGTCCCGGGCCGGTGGGCAGGATCCGGCGGAGTTGTACGACAAGCAAAACGAGCGGGACCATCGCGAACTTCGCATCGAGAAGGTGGGTGTGCGGGGGCTGCGTTTCCCGATTGAGGTGCGGGACAAGGCGCACGCGCGGCAGCATACCGTGGCCACCATCGGGATGTTTGTGGACCTGCCGAAGGAGTTCAAGGGCACGCACATGAGCCGGTTTCTGGAGGTTTTGAACGCGCACGGCAATGTGGTCCACGTGGAGAACATCCCGGACATTCTGTTTGCGATGCAGAAAAAGTTCCACGCCGCGACCTCGCACCTCGAGATGGAATTTCCGTACTTCATGACCAAGGTTGCGCCGGTGTCGCGTCTGCCCAGCCTGATGGATTACACCGCGCGGTTCGACGCCGCGGCGTGCGGATCGGAGATCGACTTCGTGCTGACGGTGAAGGCCAATGTGACCACGTTGTGTCCGTGTTCGAAGGCCATCAGCAGTCGGGGCGCCCACAACCAGCGCGGGACCGTCACCGTGGCCGTGCGGTTCCGCAAACCGGTGTGGATCGAGGATCTGATCGCCATCATCGAGAGTTCGGCCAGCTGTGATTTGTACGCGTTGTTGAAACGGCGCGACGAGAAGTTCGTCACCGAGAAGGCCTACGACAATCCGGTGTTTGTGGAGGACCTGGTGAGGAACGTGGCCCTGCGCCTGAACGAGCACCCCGACATCACCTGGTACCGTGTGGAGGCCGAAAACCACGAAAGCATCCACAACCACAACGCGTACGCCTGCCTGGAACGGCGACGCGAGTCCGCGCCCGCCACGTCTGGAAAACGCCGGAACCGTTGAGTGCGGACCGGCTCCGGGGCCGGCCGATGGTTCCCGGGGTCAAACCGGGCCCGTGAAGTCCGTGCTGGATGCCCGGGCCCGTTCACCAAACCGGCGGGCGCAGTTCCCAGGTTTCAACCAGCTCCGCCGGGATTTCTCGCAAGAACCGGGACGGCGTTTGCACGGGGGCCGCGTCGGCTGAACGTGCCCGATGCAGCAGCGGGTAGGTCAGGTACAATTCATTCCGTGCCCGGGTCACGGCCACGTAGAAGAGTCGGCGTTCCTCCTCCTCGCCTTCCTCCTCTTCCAGTGCGCGTGCCGAGGGGAACATCCCTTCGCACAGCATGATTACGAACACCACGTCGAATTCGAGTCCCTTGGCCTGATGAACCGTTGAGAGGCGCAGCCGGTCCGGTTTCCATCCCCCGGGCTGCTCATCCTCGGCCTCCACGTTGGTGAGCAGGGCCGTCTGGGCGAGAAAATCGTACACGTCGTCAAATCCGTCGGCGTACAGGGCCAACTGTTCCAAATCCTCGCGGCGGGACCGGTAGTTGGGGTAGTTCAGCTTCAGGTACTCCTCGTACCCTTCCTGCAGGACGGTGCGGATCATCTGGCCCGGTCGCCGGCGCAGCTCCGGGTCCTCCAATTTCGTCACCAGCCGGGCGAGTTCTTCCCATGCTGCTGCGGCCTTCCGGCCCACCTCCCTCTGGCAGGCACGCAGGCAGGCGGACACGGAAGCCCCGGCCGCGGGCACGGCGCCGGCCTGCAACCCCGTCTGCCTTGCCAGCCATTGGGTCCGGAAACTTTCCCAAAGCCGGGCCGCGCCCCGCTCCCCGATGCCGGGCAGCATCTGCACCACCCGTTGGAACGCCACGCTGTCCAGCGGGTTCACCACCAGCCGCAGGTGCGCCGTAACGTCCTTCATGTGTGCCTGCTCAAGAAACCGGAGCCCGCTGGTGATGGTGAACGGGATCTGGCGGCGGGTCAGTTCCATCTGGAGTTCCAGCGCGTGGTGATGCGCCCGGTACAGCACGGCGATGCGATCCAGTGAAGTGCCGGCCTCGCGCAACTCCATCACCCGCTGCGCGACAAAGGCGGCCTGTTGGGAGTCGTCCAGACACGCGACGACGGCCGGGCGGGGGCCGGCCGGTCGCACCGCCACCAGGACCTTGGGGAACTGGTGCCGATTGGCCCGAATGACGGCATTGGCCACCTGGAGGATTTCCGGCGTGCTGCGGTAGTTGGTCTCGATCTTGAACACCCGCGCTTCGGGGTAGCGGTTGGGGAATTCCAGGATGTTTCGGGCATCCGCGCCCCGCCAGCCGTAGATGCTCTGGGCGTCGTCGCCCACCACCATCAAATTGTGGTGCCGCGCCGCCAGCAGGTCCACCACGGCGCTCTGGACCACGTTGGTGTCCTGATACTCGTCCACCAGCAGGAAGAGGAACCGGCGCTGCCAGTACTCCCGTGCGTCCGGGTGCTGCTCCAGCAGCTCCAGCCACCGCACCAGCAGGTCGTCGAAATCCATGACCTGTGCGGCCCGTTTCCGTTCTTCGTACAACCGGTGAACCTCGGTGATGGTGTTCAACAACGGCTCGAAGTAGTCAAAGTACCGGCCCACCACTTCGGCCAACGACAGCCGCAGGTTGGCCGCCAGCGAAAAGATCTCCGCCAGCACCTCGGCCCTGGGAAAGTGTTTGCGCCGGGCCTCCGGCACCTTGTCCCGGAGACAGGTGTTAAGCAAATGACGGGCATCTTCGCGGTCCAGGATGCCGAAATTGGCCGGGTACCCTAGGCGCTCGGCGTGCAGGCGCAGGATTCGGTGGCCGATGGCGTGGAAGGTCCCGCCCCAGAGCGATCCCGGCAGCCGGCCCAACAGGGTTTCAACCCGCTGCAACATCTCGCGCGCGGCTTTGTTGGTGAAGGTCAGGAGCAGGATTCGGTCCGGTGGCACACCCTGCTCCAGGAGGAAGGCCACGCGATAGGTCAGCGTACGGGTTTTGCCGCTGCCGGCTCCGGCGATCACCAGGGCCGGACCGGGCGGCGACATGACCGCTTCGCGTTGCTGGGGATTCAGCTCGCGCTCGTAATCAATCCGCAGCCGCGTCGAGGTCGCAAAGGGCCGAAGTACGTACTCTTGCGCCATCCGATTCATTGATGGTCCGGCGCCGGTCGCGGGCCAAGGCAAAACGCCGCCCGGCCGCCGTGTTGAGCCGTGGCCGGTGCTGCAGGTCGAGTTCATCCGCAGGTGACCCCCGATTTGGATGGGGCGGGGTCGGGCCCACTGGAGGCGGGCCATGTTCCAGGGGTGTGGCCAGCAGCATCGGAGGGCACGGGACAGGTCGAGGTGGCCTCTCCATTGGACAAACTGCCAATCCTCTTGCAGGTTGGCATTGTGCTGCAGGACTGGTGGTTGGAACGATGTCTCGGGATGCGATCGGTGACAGCCCGGCAACGGGCGGTGGAGCGCCTTGCCGGTCGCAACGACCCCCCGGCTTTGCGGTTGCTGGCCCGGGCGGCCCGGGACATGGACCCTTCGGTGCGCCGTGCGGCCATGAGCGCCTTGGGCCAGGCAGGCTCGGAAGTAGCCGTGACGATTCTTATCAACGGCCTTCACGACCCGGACGAACAGGTGCAGGAAACAGCGGTCCTGGCCCTGCGGCGGATCGGCGGCCCGGCGGCCGTGGCCGCGCTGGCCCGGGTGCTGGGGCATGGGCGCCCTCGCGTTCAGTTTCGCGCGGCCCAGGCATTGGAGGCGTTGGGGTGGAAGCCGGGCGGTCCGGCGGAGGAGGCTGCCTGGGCGGTGGCCCGGGGCGAATTTGATCGGGCGGCCCGGCTGGGATCGGTGGCGCTGCCACTGCTGGGACGGCGCCTGCGGGAAGGAGAATATGCCGAACGGCTTTCGGTGGTCCGGGCCCTGGCAGGGTCCGGGGATCCCGAGGCGGGTACGCTGTTGATGGAAGCCCTGCGCGATCCGGACGCCGCGGTGCGCACTGCGGCGGCCGAGGGGCTCGGATTGCGCGCTCATGTTGCGGCGGTGCCGGCCCTGATCCGCCTGCTCAAGGATCCCATGCCCCAGGTTCGGGCTGCTGCGGCGGCGGCGCTGGGGCAACTGCGGGACAGCGCTGCGGTGGAGCCCCTGATTGCAGCCCTGGAGGATTCGCAATGGGAGGTGCGGGTGGCAGCCCTGGAGGCGTTGGGACGGTTGGGGGATCGGCGGGCGTTTGCATCCGTGGCGGCCCGGCTGGAGGACAAGGAACAGGAGGTGCGCGAACAGGCCGCAGAAACCCTCGGCGTGGTGGGCGACGAAAGCGTGGTGGAGAAACTGGTGCTGACCTTGTTGGACCCGCACGCAGGCGTGCGTCAGGCTGCTGCCCGGGCCCTGCATCGGATTGACCCGGGTTGGCAGCGGTCGCCGCGGGTCCAGAGCCTTCTGCCCACGATCCAATCCGCGCTGGAACATCGCGACCCCGGCGTCCAGTTGGCTGCGGCCAGTCTCATCCGGCAGGTTACCGGTCTGACACCGGCGGAGCTGGCCCGGCAGGGGTCGCCCATGCAGCAGGCCCGGCGGCAACAGGCCGCCGCCCGCGCGCTGGAGATGTTGAGCGGCGACGAGGACCCGGCCATTCGGCTGGCGGCCGTACAAGCCCTCGGCCGCCTCGGCCTGACCGACAGTGTTCCCGCGCTTGAGGCCCGCCTGAACGATCCCAACCCATGGGTCGCCGCCGGCGCCCGGGAGGCTTTGCAGGGTTGCCATGCCCACTGAACCGGCCAATCCCACGCGTTCCGCCAGCCCGGCCACCGAACGCCGGCGGGTGTTGTTTGTGGACGATGACACCGCGTTCCTGGACACGGTGACCGAGTTGATGTCGGAACTGAGCGGCGGTACCTGGGAGATCCTCACGGCCCGAAACGCCAGCGAGGCGTTTCAAATCCTGCAACAACGGCCCGTGGACCTGGTTGTGCTCGATGTGGAGATGCAGGCCATTGACGGCGTGCAGGTGCTGTCGCTGTTGAATCGCAGTCATCCCCAGCTCCAGAAAGCCGTGCTGACCGGTTACGCCACGGAGAATTATCGAGCCGCATGCCTGGCTCAGGGGGCCGAGCTGTTTCTGGAGAAACCTTCCACACCGGAGGGCTGGGCATCGGTCCACGCGGCACTCCAGCAGCTGCTGGATTTTCCGCCCGAACGAGGTTTTCGGGGCGTGCTCCGCAAGGTGGGGTTGACTGAAATCCTGCAGATGGAGTGTCTCGGTCGGAGCTCCTCGGTGTTGGAGGTCACCGCCGGAGCGCTCACCGGGCGGATCTACGTCGAGGAGGGCCAGATCGTCCATGCCGAGCTCGGGGAACACACCGGCGAGGCCGCATTCCAACGGATTTTGGCGTTGCCGGGCGGGCAGTTTGTAGTCCACCCGTTGGGTCAGGTACCGGCGCGGACCATCCGGAACTCGTGGGAATTTTTGCTCATGGAGGCGGCGCGGGTGCAGGATGAGCTGCGGGCCGAGCTGGCGGGAGCCGTGGAGGAGAGGGCCGGACAACCCACCTCCTCCGTGGCAGGTCCGGAGCCGGTACCGGCGGCTCCGGGGCAACCGGCCGTGGGCGCCGTGCCCGAGCCGGCCGTACCGGATCAGGCACCCGGGCCGGCCCACGCACCGTCCCTGGGTGCCGGGGTATCCGGTGGGACCGGCACCCCGGAACCATCCGCCGGGCCTGTTTCGGGCGTTGAAGAGGCCCCGCCGCCACCGGCCTCCGCCGTGGTGATCTGTGATGACCAGGGCCGGCTGCTGTATGAGTGGCAGTGCCCCGATCATGCGGCCTGGATCAACCTGCTGGAGTTTGTCTCCCAAAAGGCGCGTCGGCTGGCGCCGGCGGAGGAATTTGGCGGGTTTGACCGTTTGGAGGTGTTTGAGGAGTCAGCGCGGTGTGTGATCCTCTTGCGCCCCGGTTTTGCGGCAGGTTTTGTGTTCGGGAGCGAATCGCTCGTGCCGTCCGGCCGGGCCACCGGCTCCGCTCGTTTACGGGAAAACCCCGGTGCCTGGGCCGAATGGTTGCGGCAGCGGTCGAGGGAACCCGGGGTGGTCTTGCGGGTCATCCGGTTCCCCGACCGCACGGTGGTCTCCGACCTTGACGCCCGGGATTTCTCCACGGCCTGGTTGGATCACCTCGGGCGGGCCATCCTGGACACGTACGAGGTCCTGCAGGCGCATCACATGCGACCGTTGCGCCTGCGCTGGAGGTATGAACGGGTCACGGTGGACTGTGCCCGGCGGGACACAGGCGCGGTGTTGATGTTGTTCAGCCACACCGCCGGGCGGGTGGACCCGGCGCCGGTGGCGGCCACGCTGGAGAGTTTTCGGACGGCCCCGTCGGTCGAATGACCCCGCCCGGGCTCAGGCAAACACGACCTCGGTGGTGGTGGCTTCGGGGTCCCATCCCCGCGGTGGCCTGTCGCCCACGGCGGCGATGTCCTTGATGGACAACTGCCGACCGCGCACCCGGGCCGATTTCACCTCCACCTTAGACGGGTCGCAGGTCTGCTGGTGGATTTTCTGATGGGGCGCGGGTTTGTAACGGATGTAGAGCCGTTCCGGAGTGTCCGGGCTGAAGTAGAGGATCCGGCCCTTCTCCGGCAACAGCGAGTAGAGCTTGTTCAGGATCATCCCGCCGAAGGTGAAGCGCTTGAGGTAATTGGCCCTGCGATCGGCGTAGACGCAGGTGAAGACGCGATCCCGCTCCGGCAGGCCGCACCACACAACCTCGGATCCGACAAACAGTTTTTCCGGCAGCTCGATCATCTTGTAACTGCCGTCGCGGAAGACCAGTAACAGGCGGTCGTACCGCGAACATTCGCATTTGAACTCATCGCCCGAGACCTTGCAGCCCACGTACCCGCTCTCGCGATCGTAGCTGACCTTGAAGGCCTTGAAGGCGACGGCGCGGGCGTCCACCTCTTCGTGCCGGGCGGATTTGGTGGTGCGGCGCGGGAACAGCGGACCATACCGTTCCAGCAACCGTTCCAGATGGGCGATGGCATAGGCGGTGAGGTTTTTGAGGTTCTTTTGCACCTGCTTCAATTCAGCCTGCAGGGTTTCCATCTCGTGCCGGTGCTGTTGGATGTCGAAGAGCGAGATCCGACGGATACGCAGCTGGAGGAGTTTGTCCACGTCCTCGTCGGTGAGGGGTCGGGCCAGTTCCTTTTGAAAGGGTTGGAACCCTTCGTGGACGGCGCGTCGGACCGCCTCGGCCGTGCGGCACTGTTCGATGCGTTTGTAGATGCGTTCCTCGATGAAGATCCGTTCCAGAGTGCGGAAATGGAGTTCGTCCCGGAGCCGGCGTTGGCGCAGTTCCAGTTCCCGCCGCAGGAGGTCCACCAGCTGGGCGGTGTTTTCCCGCAGCACCTCGCTGACGGTCATTTCCACCGGCCGATGATCCTTGATGACCACGATGCGGCTGTTGAGGGTGACCTCGCAATCGGTGAAGGCGTAGAGCGCGTCCACCAGTTGTTCGGCCTCCACCCCGGGCGGCACCTTGATCTCGATGGCCACCGACTCGGACGTGTAGTCGTGGATGGACCGCACCTTGAGTTTGCCCTTGCGAACGGCGTCCTCGATGGAGGCAATGATGGAGTCGGTGGTGGTTCCTGGCGGGATTTCCGTGATCACGACGGTGTGCGGGTCCTTGATCTTGATGCGCGCGCGGACCTTGACGCTCCCGCGGCCGTCCTGGTAATCGCGCGCATCCATGAGTCCGCCCGTGGGGAAATCCGGCAGGACCTTGAAGGGCTCGCCCTTGAGAATGGCGATCTGGGCCTGCAGGAGTTCCGGGAAGTTGTGCGGCAGAATGCGCGCCGACAGGCCCACGGCGATGCCCTCGGTGCCGAGCATGAGCAACAGGGGCAGCTTGCAGGGAAGGGCCACCGGCTCCTGATTGCGCCCGTCATAGCTGGGCACCAGCTCCGTGAGATCGTCGTTGAACAGTTCCTCGCGGGCCAGGTCCGTCAAACGGCATTCGATGTACCGTGGCGCCGCGGGCGGATCGCCCGTGAAAATGTTGCCGAAGTTGCCCTGGCCTTCGATCAGGTAGCGCTTGTTGGCCAGCACCACGAGGGCCTCGTAAATGGACGCATCCCCGTGAGGGTGAAACTTCATGGTGTCGCCCACCACGTTGGCCACCTTGGTGAAACGGCCGTCGTCGCTCAGGTGCATGGCCCAGAGGATCCGTCTCTGGACCGGCTTCAAACCGTCGGCCAGGCTCGGGATCGCCCGGTCACGGATCACGTAGCTGGCATACTCCAGAAAGCTGCGGTCCACGCGGCGGTGCAGCGGCGTGGTCGGGTGTTTGGGATCAAACGGCCGACGCGATACGGAAGCCACGGTTTCCGCCTGGACGTGGCTCTCCCCGTTGCCGTTGTCTCCGGCCGGAGCTGCGGCAGCGGGCGAATCGGCGGACCCCGCTGCAGCTCCGGTCCCTTCGGACAACGGCGGAGCCGGTTGCTGTTCCGATGGTTTGGCTTTGTGGCGCTTGCTCATCGGACCCCCAAGGTACGGTTCCCGTGGGTTCTGTCCAAGCCCCGGCTCGGTCACCACCTGCCGGGTCCGCCAAGGTTTCGGAGCCGCCAGGTGGTGGGGGACATCGGCGTGATGCCGGAGAGGAGCGCCATACATGGAGGTTTGTGGAACAGCCCTTGGAGGGGGCGGCTCCGGGCCGATGGTGCGGACGGTCGCCAGGCCGGGCCGGGAGATGGTGCCGGTGCGGGAGGGCCAAGAGGGCGGTTTCAGATGCGGTCCGGGAACCAGTCAGGCCGCCGGCAGCGCTCCGGGCGGTGGCAGGACCGTGACCAGCTGCGGCCGCCGGGCCGGGATTGATGTTGGAATACGACCTCGGCGCCCGGCGCGGCTGGCCGGAGGCGCCGGTGCCCCGTTGGGCGTTCCGTCGCTGGACAAGCATCTGGCTGCCGGGAACGTCTCCCACCGGATTGCACCTGCGCGAACCCGCGCCGCAGGGTCGGACGGTTGTGGCCGCTCTGGTGCAAGCCCACAGATGCCCGGTCGTCCCCGGCGGTCCCGACAAGTACGGCCGGTTGGGAAGCCGGCTTGCGAAGGCCGAAGTTGTCTAACGGTACTCCGGCGTTACTTCACATTGCAGGGCTGGGACGTTTCTCCCCTGGCGCGTCGCGGCTTCATAAGTGACTCCCTCCGGTGCCGCGGCGTTCTGGAGGGGCTACTGCATGCGAGCAGGTTCGGACCGGGCTGCTGATGGGTCGGCCTCGCCGCGGATCACCCGGCCGAGTTGTCGCCCGGTGCTCCTGCTCTGACCCTCCTTGCGGGTTTGGAGGGGATTGGGATACCGCCCATGGTCCTGTCGGACCGTTTTTTTTTGGATCGGCGGCTGCAGGGATGGAATTGGGGCCGGGCCAGCCTGGCATCGTTTTATCCCCTGCGGGGGCAGTTGCGGTTTTGGCAGGGGCATCGCTGGCGTCGTTGCAGCAGGGGTGGTTGGATCACCCCGACTTCGGGCCCATCGTGAACTTGAGAACCTCAGGACGGATAGGCCCAATCAGCAGGTCCAAAAAACCAAACGGGGATGGCCGTTGCGGCCATCCCCCGGGGTGGGGGTGAAACCGTGTGGTCGGATTCTGGTAGCTATTTGGAGGTGCGACTGCGTTGCAATCGCTTTGCCCCCTTTCGCAGCAACCATGCAGCGAGAAATCCGAACGGGCCCAGGGTGGAGACGGATGGCTCTGGTACGACCTCAACTTTGAGTCGTTGGGGGTCGTTCATGCTGGGCGCGCTCCATGAGGAGCCGTAATTCACAGTGTACGAAAACGCGCTTGGGAAGCCTTCCCCGGACTCCGACGGGGTCCAACCCCATTGCAGGGTGCTACCAGCATCGGGCCGAACGACTACGTAGAATGTGGTCATTTCGTTCATCGGTAGGTTCAGCCCGGTGATACTCAGCACGTTATCGGGGTTCGTTGTCGTGGGATTTGGCAAGCCGCTGGCAAGGGTGGCCACCGGCGATCCGGGTCTTCCTCCCGCACCGGAGTTATCCCAGAGCTGCACACTGAAGGTCCCATTGTTTCCGTTGAACAGGTTGAGGTGGACGGCCTCCAATGCCGTGTAGGGACCGCTGAAGAAAGCTTGGGCGGCCCAAACGGACTCACTCAAAGGCGCGCCACCTCCCAACGGCTGGCTGAGGCTGTCCGCTACCACGATGCCGGCCCGAGCGGGGGATACGGCAAGGAGTAAACCCAGCGGAGCGATCAAAAAAATTTGCCGACGTCTCATAGTTTTAAGGGCCCTTTTAGTATGATGTGCAATTCCGGCAAGCATTTTCGCGGCCCGGGCAAAATTTTTTCTGTAGCTGCCGGAACCCCGTATCAAAAGCCGGTTCCGGCGCCGCAAGCGATTGCCGCTCAACGGAACGGGTGAGGGCGGGCCGCATCCCGGCCGGCGGGTTGGCCCCGGACGGTCCGGAGCGAAGCGGCGGTCATGCGACCGGCCCAAGGAAATCAAACCGGCGTTCATGGGGTGCATGGCTCCTCTTTCCCTGCATCCATCCCGTAGCGGCGCGGGGCGGCGGAGGTAAGCGTGAGCCGTGGCGGGACAAAAGAAATTGGTGCCGATGGAGGGAGTCGAACCCCCACGCCCTTTCGGGCACCAGATTTTGAGTCTGGCGCGTCTGCCAATTCCGCCACATCGGCACCGTGACGAGAAAGAGCATATGGATTTTGCGGAGGCTGTAAAGACCGCGATGGCCCGGGGGGAGGTGCACCCAACCAACCCGGCCGTGTGACCGCGCGGGTCCCGGGCTGGCGAACGGCCTCAGTGGGAGGGCCGGGAACCGGCTGTTATCGCCGTTCGATCCGGCGGCGGGCGGCTTCGAGGATGCGCCGTTCGCGAGGGGTGAGGCTGTGGATGCCGTGGGCGGAGATTTTGTCGAGGATGGGATCCACCTCGCGGCTGAGGAACTCGTCGGGAGGCAGATCGTCCGGGAGCGGAGGCTCGCCATTGGGCTGCCTGAGGGGCCGGAGGGGAGCGGGCATGCGGTATTCGGAGCGAGGGGTCCTGCGCGTGAACCGGAATTTGAGGCGCGGGAGGGAGGCTGTGAGGCCCCACCGGATGTAACCGATGCCGGCCAGCATGCCGCCCAGATGGGCGGCATGGGCGATGCCGTCGCCGGGGAACAGGAGTCCGAAAAGGGCCAGCAAGGCGCTGATGAGCAGGAGGTACTTGGCGCGCAGGTTGAGGGGCAGTACGAAAAAGAGCAGGAGGGTCAGCGGACGTTCCGGGTGGATGGTGGCAAATGCGGCCATGAGGGCGAAGGCACCGGCGGAGGCCCCAAGGACGGCGCCGCCGAACCACCGGGGCGAGATCAGGGCGGCCAGGACTTGGAGGATTCCGCCCACGAAACCGCCGAGGAAGTAAAGGGTCAGGAATCGGCGCGGACCCAATTCCTCTTCCAGCGCACGGCCGAACACGTAGATCACGAATGCGTTGAGCAGCAGGTGCAGGAGCCCTCCGTGCATGAATTGGAAGGTGAGCAACTGCCAGAGGTACCCATGGGCCAGGCCCTGGAGGCTGAGGGCGAACAGTTCATCGGTGGGAAACCGTGGAAAGGCGCGGTACAGGATGTTCTGGATCAGGAACGCGACCGCGTTGGCGATGACCAGCCAAACGGCTGCGGGCCAGCCGGGTCGGTAGGCCGGTGGGGTGCGCATGTAGTCCCTGTCGTCCAGCATGTCAGGGAAACGTACCGTTTCCGGTGGTCCGAGGCAAACGGATCGAACAGGGGGCTGTCCGCGCCGGCGGACGCCGGGTTGGTGCGGGCGGGTTTGTTATGCGGACCTGCAGTTGGAACGGGCTTTGATTTCGACGCGCGCGTCGGACTGAGCGCGCACTTCTCGAGACGGCTGTAGCGTTCCGGGGGCTTATGCCGCCGCCGGACGCCGGCGCCCGGGATTGATGCGGTCAGCCGGAGGGGAGCGAGCCCGGGGAGTCGTGGAGCCGCAGTGGAACAGCGGTTGGGGATCGACGTAACCTTGAACCGGTGTGTCGCGGTGGTTTAAGGTTGGGGCGGAGTGTAGCTGCCGGCGCCGATCCGGCTGGTGGATCGGGCGTTGCGATCCGGTGCCGGACTGGAAGCGGCGAAAGGTCCGGGGTGCCGCAGGGCCAAGGGGCTGCGACCGCCCCGGTAGGAGAACAGGAACCGAGCAAATGAACAAGAAGCCCAGGGACTGCCGGGTTCGGTGGATTGGGTGGATCGAGTTTTGGTTGTTGGTCTGGTTGTGGATTGCGGGGCCCGGGTTGGGTCGGGCAGGGGCGGTTCAAGGGATTCTGCGGGAGGTTTGGGAGGGGATCCCGGGCACGGCGGTGGCGGATTTGACCAACTCGCCTGCCTTTCCGAATCAGCCGACCTCGACGAATCTGGTGACCGATTATTTCGAGGCACCGGTGAACGTGATGGACAATTACGGTCAACGGATGCACGGCTATGTGGTGCCACCGGTGACGGGCAATTACATCTTCTGGATCGCCAGCGATGATCAGGGGGAGTTGTGGTTGAGCACGGACGACTCGCCGGCGAACCGGCGGTTGATCGCATGGGTTTCGGGCTGGACAGGTTCGCGGGAATGGACCAAGGAGCCGAACCAGCAATCGGCCCCGGTGCGGCTGGAGGCGGGCCGGGCATACTACATTGCGGCCCTGCAGAAAGAAGGTTGGGGCGGGGACAATCTGGCGGTTCGGTGGTTGCGTCCGGATGGCGTGGATGAGGGGCCGATTCCGGCCCGGTATTTGCTGCCGTACGGGATTGCGTTGCGGACGCCCGAGATCATGCAGCAGCCGACCAACACGACAGTGATGGAGGGGCAAATGGCCGTCTTTGCCGTGGGGCTGGCGAATCCGGAGATGGTCACGTACCGGTGGCAACGGAATTTTGTGGATCTGCCCGGGACGCAGGGGCCCGTTTTGGAGTACGGTCCGGTGCGGCTGCTGGATCACGGGGCGCAGTTCCGGGTAATTGCCAGCAACAGCCAGGGGAGTGTGACCAGTGCGGTGGCGGTCCTGATGGTGACGCCGGACACGGTGCCGCCGCAGTTGCTGGGGGCGCGGAACGAGGGTCGCACCCGGGTTCGGGTTTGGTTCAGTGAACCCATGGCGGTGCCGGGGGCGACCAATGCGGCGCATTACCGGTTGGATCGGGGGCGGACGGTGTTGTCGGCGCAGTTTGGAAGCTCGGAGGCGGAGGTGGTGCTGACGACCACCGAGCTCACCTATGGAGAACGGTACACGTTGACGGTGAGCAACCTGACGGATCGGGCGGCAACGCCGAATCCGCTGCCGGCCGGATCGCAGGCGGTGTTTACGGCGTACGAGTTTGTCCCGCAGGATGTGGGGAACCCGGCGCTGGCCGGCGACACGGTGAGTGTGCCCGGCGGGGTGGATGTGCGGGGCAGCGGTTCGGGCATCGGCGGCACATCGGACCAGTTCCATTTTGGTTGGGAGGAACGGGAAGGGGATTTTGATTTGGAGGTGCGGGTGGCCGGTTTGACGGTGCCGGACCCGTACGTGCGCGCGGGGCTGATGGCACGGGAAAGCCTGGCGTCCAATGCGCGGTTTGCCGCGGCGTTTGCGTCGTCGGTGCAGCTGGGGTGTTTCTTTCAGGCGCGGTCGGCAACGGGCGGGGTGGCCACGGTGACCGCGCCGCGGGGCGGGTTTCCGGTGAATTATCCGTACACGTGGCTGCGGTTGCGTCGGGCGGGGGGTGTGTTGACGGGCTATGCGTCATTGGACGGGCAGGTGTGGACGCAGCTCGGTTCGGTGACGCTGAGCGGGTTGTCGAATCGGTTGTATGTGGGGTTTGCGGTGGGCAGCGACACGACCAACGGGGTGGCCTATGCGCGGTTCCGGGATTTCGGTCCGACCCGGAGCCAGTTAACGGGGACGGTTCGGCTCGAGCGGGAACCGGTGGGGCCGTCCAGTCGCACCACGGGGCTGATCATCAGCGAGATCATGTATCATCCGACGAATCGGCCCGACGGACGGAACCTGGAATTTGTGGAGCTGCACAATGCGCGCTCGATATTTGAGGAGCTGACGGGGTGGCGGATCACGGGCGACATCGAGTACGAGTTTCCGGACGGTTTTGTGTTGCAGGCCGGGGAGACGGTGGTGGTGGCGGCGGATCCGGACTCGATCCGGGCGGTGTACGGGATCACGAATGTCCTGGGGCCGTATCGTGGAAGTTTGCCGAACGACCGGGGCCGGGTGGTGTTGTTGAACAATGCGGGGGCAATTCGCCTGGCGGTGGAGTATTCGGATCAACCGCCCTGGCCGGCGGCGGCGGACGGGGCCGGGCATTCGTTGGTGTTGGCCCGGCCGAGTTATGGCGAGAATGACGAGCGGGCCTGGGCGGCGAGCGAGTTGCGCGGGGGATCGCCCGGGGAGATGGACCCGGTGGTGCCGGCCCCGGAAAAGGCCGTGGTGATCAATGAATTCCTGGCGCATACCGACGATCCCCAGCTGGATTTCATCGAGTTGTACAACCACTCCAACGTGCGGGTGGATTTGTCCGGTTGCGTGCTGACGGATGATCCGACGACGAACAAATTCCGCATTCCGGACGGGACGTTCATTGAGCCCCGCGGTTTTCTGGTTTGGGATCAGAACCAGCTGGGCTTTGCGCTGAACGCCGCCGGTGAAACGATTTATCTCATTGCATCCAACGGTCTGCGGGTGCTGGACGCAGTGCGGTTTGGCGGGCAGGAGAACGGGGTTTCCAGCGGACGCACGCCCGACGGATCTCCCTGGATCCGGCGGCTGGCATGGCCCACGCCGGGCAGTGCGAACGCCCCGCGGCGGGTCGAGCCGGTGGTGATCAACGAGATCATGTACCATCCCATTACCGAAAACGACGACGACGAATACATCGAGCTGCACAACGCGGGTGGTCAGCCGGTGGACATTGGCGGGTGGCGATTCCGGGAGGGCGTGGAGTTCACGATTCCGGAGGGGACGGTCCTCGGCGCGGGCGGGTATCTGGTGGTGGCGCGGAACGTGGAGCGACTGCGGTCGCGGTACCCGCAGTTGAACGCGGGCAACAGCGTGGGGAATTACAGCGGGCGGCTGAGCAACGGGGGCGAACGCCTGGTGTTGCAGAAGCCGGACTGGGTGTTGAGGACGAATGCGATGGGTGAAGTCAGCACGAACCGCATCTGGATCACGGTGGGAGAGGTGCGGTATTGGGACGGCGGTCGGTGGGGCTTTTATGCGGATGGGGGCGGATCAAGCCTCGAGTTGGTGGATCCGCGGGCGGACCCGATGTTGCCCTCGAGCTGGGCTGACAGTGACGAAACCGCCAAGGCACCCTGGACGACGCTGGTGGTCACGGGCCGCTGGGACAACGCGAATGGGAACGTCGCCGCCAACCGCCTGTATCTCGGGTTGTTGGAAGCGGGGGAATGTCTGGTGGACGACGTCGAGGTGCTGGCCAACGGGCAGAACAACGTGGTGGTCAACGGCGGGTTTGAGAACGGGAGCACGGGCTGGTTGTTCAGCGGCAATCACAGTACGTCGCTGGTGGTTTCGACCGGTGCGGTCAGCGGAGCCAGCTGTCTGTATGTGCGGGCGTCGGGGGACATGGACACCGGACCGAATGCGATCCGGACCTCGCTGTCAAGCGCCCTGGCCGCCAACGCCACCCATGTGATCCGGGTCAAGGCACGGTGGTTGGCGGGTTCGCCGCAGATTTTGCTGCGCGTGCGCGGCAACGGACTCGAGCTGGCGGGTAACATGATTGTGCCCTCCAACCTGGGCACACCCGGGTTGCCCAACAGCCGTCGTGTGGCGAATGCAGGCCCGGCCATTTACGAGGTGCGGCACGACCCGCCCCTGCCGGATGCGAATGAGCCCGTGCGGGTGACCTGTCGGGTGGAGGACCCGGATGGCGTGTCACTGGTGCGGTTGCGATATCGGGTGGATCCGTCGTCCACGTTGACCTCGGTGACGATGAGGGACGACGGGACGGGCGGGGATGAAGTGGCAGGGGATGGGGTGTATACGGCGCAGTTGCCGGGATTCAGCGCCGGGACCTTGGTGGCGTTTCGAATCACGGCCACGGACCGGCGGGGCGCCAGCAGCACCTTTCCGGCAGGGGCACCGGCCCAGGAGTGCCTGATCCGATGGGGAGACCCGGTGCCGTTTGGGACGTTTGCGCATTACCATTTGTGGTTCACGGCTGCGACGGCATCCGCCCGCACGGAGGGTTTGGACAACACGTGGCGGGATAGCACGCTGGTCTACGGAAATCATCGGGTGATCTACAACACCGGGTTCCGGGACAAGGGCAGTCCCTATCACGGCGGGCGGGGGGACATCGCGGCCAAGACGCCGGCGGATGAACCGCTGCTGGGGGTGCAGCGCCGCGTGTTTGCCTCCACCGGCAACGGTGGATCGGAAGCCACGGGCATCCGGAGTCAGTTGGCGGCCTGGTACGCGCAACAGTTGGGAATTCCGTATCTGCACGCGCATTACATCCGGCTGTATTTCAACGGCAGTCTTTTCCGGCCGGATATCATGGAGGACCTGGAAGAGCCGAACCACGACTATGCCGAACGCTGGTTCCCGGCCGACGGCACGGGTGATCTGTACAAGATTGCCGTCTGGTTTGAGTTTCAGGACAACAATCGCGACTTCAACGCCACCAGCGCGACGATCGAACGCTTCGTGACGCTCAACAACGAATACAAGCTGGCCCGATACCGCTGGAACTGGCAGCGCCGCACCCGGGACGGCGACGCCAACAACTACCGCCAGTTTTTCGATCTGGTCACCGCCATGAATGACACCAGCACCAACTACGTGCCGGGGATTTTGAACCTGGTAGACATGGAACAGTGGATGCGGGTGTTGTGTTTCGATTTTGCCATGGGCAACTGGGACGCGTGGAGCTACCGGGTCGGGCAAAACATGTACCTCTACCGTCCGCGGGGAGGGAAATGGGTCCTCATTCCCTGGGATATTGACTTCACGTTCGGGCTGGGTGACGGGACCACGGCGGCGTTGCGAGGCGGGCATGACAACACCATGAACCGCGCGTACGCAAACCCGACCTTCCAACGGATGAACTGGCGCGCGTATCAGGACACGATCAATGGACCGTTCCGACCCGAGCGCTTTCAACCGCAAATTGATGCGCGACGTTCGATTCTACTGAAGAACGGCGTGACCGGCCTGACTCATCCCTCGGTGATCACCTCCTGGATCAACGCGCGTCGGGCGTTTATCCAAAGCCAGCTGAATGCGGTGGACAGCCCGGTGCTGGCGATCACCTCCAATGGCGGGAACAACTTCACCTCCACGGTCCCCTCCGTGACGCTGGACGGCGTGGCGCCGATTGCCGTGGCGACGCTCACGGTCAACGGCGTGCCGCAACCGGTGACCTGGACGGGGGTGCGGACGTTTCGAATGACCGTGCCCCTGACGGGGGTGACCAACGTCCTGCAGGTGGCGGGCCTGGATCGGCTGGGTCGGCCCGTGCCGGGCGCAGAGACGAGCATCACCGTCTATTACACCGGCGAGGTGCCGCGCCCCGAGGATTATGTGGTGATCAACGAGATCCATTACCGGCCGCGGCCGGGCGAGGAAGGCTCGGCCTTCCTCGAACTGTACAACCGCTCGATGACGGCCAGCTTTGACCTGAGCGGGTATCGGCTCCAAGGGGTGGGTTACACCTTCCCACCGGGCTCGGTGATGCCGCCGGGGGCGTACTGGGTGTTGGTGGGGAACCGTGCCCGGTTCGAGGCCGTGTACGGCGGCGGCGTCCCCATCTTCGATGTCTATCCGGGCGGCTTGGACGACAATGGGGAACGCATCGCGTTGTGGCGGCCCGGAGCGGAACCCGGACAGGAGCAATTGATCACCGACGTGCGGTACAGCAACGCGGCTCCGTGGCCGGCCCATGCCGCCGGCGGCGGGTCGTCCTTGCAACTGATCGACGCCGCGCAGGGCAGCTGGCGGGTGGGCAACTGGTGGTCGCCGCCCACCAACCACGTGAACCGTACCACGCCGGGCCGGGCCAATGCAGGTGTGGAAACCCTCGCGCCGTTCCCGAATGTCTGGATCAACGAAGTGATGCCGGAGAACCTGACCGGTCCGGCCGACGGCGCGGGCGACCGGGACCCGTGGATCGAACTCTACAACGCCGGGAACGAACCGGTGGACCTGACCGGGCTCCATCTCACCGACGACTACGGCAACCTTCTGAAATGGGCGATCCCGGCCGGAACGACGCTGGCACCGAAATCGTTCCTGGTCATCTGGTGTGACGGCGAGCCCGGCGAGAGTCGGCCGGGCGAACTGCATGCCTCGTTCCGATTGAGTCCCGGCACCGGCCGCGTGGCCCTGACCCGCCGGCAGGGGGCGGCGCAGACGCCGGCGGTGGTGGATTATCTGGAATACCGGCAGCTCTCACCCGACCGTAGTTACGGAAGCTACCCGGATGGCGAGCCGCGCCGTCGTCAGCCCTTTGTGCATGTGACTCCCGGGGCGGCCAACAATCCCGAGATGCCCGTGATCCAGGTGCGCATCAATGAATTCATGGCCAGTAACACCCGAACCATTGCAGACCCGGCCGATGGCGATTACGACGACTGGTTTGAGCTGTACAACGCGGGCACCAACGAGGTGGATCTTGCAGGCTACTATTTGACGGACAACCTCCTGAATCCGACGAAGTATCGCATTCCGCCCGGCGTGAAAATCCCGGCCGGGGGCTTCCTTTTGGTATGGGCGGATGAGGAAACCCATCAGAACGGTCAGGGCCCGGGGTTGCACGTGAACTTCAAGTTGAGCGCCAGCGGGGAGGCACTCGGTTTGTTTGCCCCGGATGGATCCGTGGTGGACAGCTTTACCTTCGGACCGCAAAAACCCGACGTGAGTCAGGGGAGGTACCCGGACGGCGCCGACCTGCCCCTCGTGGAACTGAGCCGGCCGACCCCGGGTGCGCCGAATGAACTCGAGGGCGGCAACCGGCCGCCGTACTTCGATCCACTGCCCGATCTGGTGGTGGATGAAGGAACCGAGCTGCGATTCGTGGCCCGGGCGCAGGATCCGGATCCCGGGCAGACCCTGCGGTACGAGCTGGGGGATGGCGCGCCCTCCACGGCGTCGCTGGACCCGGCCACCGGGGAGTTCCGCTGGACGCCGGACGAAAAAGACGGGCCGGGTCAGTACCGCTTCGCCATCGTGGCGAGGGACGACGGGTCGCCCTCGCGCAGCGCGGTTTTGTGGGTGAACGTGACGGTGCGAGAGGTGAATCGGCCTCCGCGTCTTGCGCCGATTGCGGACGTGACCGTGGACGAGGGAACCCTGCTGTCGCTGGATCTGCAGGCCGACGACCCTGATTGGCCGCCCAACCGGCTGACCTTTGCGCTGGTGAGCGGACCGGAAGGCATGACCGTGTCGCCCGGCGGCGCGCTGGTGTGGGCGGTGCCGGCCGGGACGGGGGACCGGACGTTTGCCGTGACGGTGGAGGTTGCAGACGACGGCGAGCCTGTGCTGCGGGACCGGACCACATTCCAGGTGCACGTCCGGGATGTGCCCAACCCGCCGGAGATCCCCTTCATCCCGCTGCAGCAGGTGGACGAGGGGTCGGTATTCGAGTTGGTGGTGTCGGCATGGGATCCGGATGTACCACCGGCTCCGTTGCGGTTCAGCCTGGATGTGGCGCCGCCGGGGGCGACGATAGATCCGGGGACAGGCCGGATTACGTGGACCACGACCGAGGCAGACGGGCCGGCCAACCACGTGTTTGTCGTCCGGGTGACCAAGGACGTCCCGCCCTTCCTGAGCGCCACGCGCACCTTCTCGGTTTGGGTGAACGAGGTGAACCAGCCGCCACGGCTGTTGCCCCTGCCGGTGCTGCACGTTCGCGAAGGTCAAACGTTCGCCATGCGGGCGTTGGCCGAGGACGACGACCGGCCGGCTCAGACCTTGCGCTTTGACTGGGCGACACCGCCGCCGGGTTGGATCCAGCTGGATGCCGTTTCCGGCTGGATTTATGGCACGGTACCCATGGATACGGGAGTGACGCAGGCGGTGGCGGTGGTTCGGGTCTTTGATGACGGGCCGGGCGCGTTGAGCGCCACGCAGACCTGTTCGCTGGTGATCGAGTCGCGGCCGCACCTGGTCCTGCACGAGATCCACTACCGGCCCACCCAACCGGGCACGGAGTTTGTGGAAATCCGCAACAACTCGGCGCTCCGGACCGAGGTTTTGGACGATGTCTGGTTGCTGGGGAGCAACCTGGTGTACCGGTTCCCCGCGGGCACACGTTTGGCGCCGGGCGCCATGGCCCTGGTGGTCCGGAACCGCACGGCCTTTGAGTCATACTACGGCAGTGGCCTGCCGGTGGTCGGGACCTGGACCGGGACACTCGGGTTGACTGCCGACCGGCTGCAATTGGCCCGGCAGACCGCGGGCGGCAAATGGGAGGTGTTGAGCGAGGTGGCGTACGAGGCGGCGTTGCCCTGGCCGCAGGCTGCCAATGGCGGAGGCGCCTCCCTCCAACTGGTGGACGCCACCCAGGACGCTTCACGCGTGGCCAACTGGGAGGCCGTCCCACCTGCCCCGGCCCAGCCATGGCTGCTGTTTACCTGGACCCAGCCGTGGCGGTACGACCAGTCCGGGGTGGACCTCGGCGAGGCGTGGCGGGCGCCGGGCTACGACGACAGTGCGTGGCCGTCCGGTCCCGGGTTGCTCTATGTGGAAGAGAGCGGCCTTCCGGCGCCCAAGAGCACACCGCTGACCCTGGGCCGGATGACCTACTACTTCCGGACCACGTTCGATCACACCGGACCTGTCCTGGGCACGCGATTGATTGCGCGATTGCTGGTGGACGACGGCGCGGTTGTATACCTGAACGGTCAGGAAGTGTTGCGGGTGGGACTGCCCACGGACGTGCCCGTTCGGTACGACACGCCGGCCAACCGGACCGTGGGCGACGCTACCATCGAGACGTTTGAATTGGACAGCACCTACCTCCGGCGGGGCCGAAACGTGGTGGCAGCCGAGGTGCACCAGGTCAATGCAGGCAGCAGCGACATCGTTTGGGGGATGGAGCTGGAGCTGCGACCGGTGGCCGAACCCACCACGCCGGGCCGCACCAATTCCGTCGCGACCGTACTGCCTCCCTTCCCGCCGCTGTACTTGAATGAGGTGGGGGTGATCAACATGACCGGGCCCTACGACGACGCCGGCGAACGGGAGCCCTGGGTGGAACTGTACCTGGCTGCTCCCTGGCCGGTGACGCTCGACGGCTGGTACCTGACGCATTCGGTCGCCAACCTGACACGCTGGGCATTCCCGTCCGGATTCACCGTGCCCGGTTTTGGCCTGCCGCTGATCTGGGCCGACGGCGAGGTTCAGGAGAGTACACCAACCTCGCCCCATGCAAACTTCCGCCTGACACAACCCGGTTACGTGGCTCTGGTGCGGGAACAACCCGGCGGGCCCGCGGTGGTGGATTACATCCGCATCCCCGCCCTCGGCGTGGATCAGACCTACGGGTCCATGCCGGACGGTCAGGGGCTGAACCGGTCGGTCCTGCCCGAGCCGACACCGGGTTCTCCGAATGCCGCAATTGCAGCGCCGCGGTTGGAGGCCCGGCTGACGCCGGGTGGGGACGGCATCGAGTTTGTGTGGCCCACCCAGCCGGGCGTCCGGTACGTGCTGCAGAGCACTGACGATTTGGGGTCGCCGCGCTGGCGCGACGTGGCGGACGTTGTGGCCCCGGGTGATGGGATGCAGTTTATCGAGCCGCGGTCGGCAGCCCAGCGCTACTATCGACTGGTCCTGCCCTAACCAGATCCGAAGGGTCGCCCTGGCGAAGTGAAACCGCCATCGCAAGCCATCACACCCTTGCCCTGAAGATCGGATTCAGTCGACCGGTCTCAGCCCCCGCCTGAGGGCAATCCCGACCGAGGTTCCGGCGACGACCGGTGCAACCTTGAGGGAAGCGGCGGGTCACGGAAGTGACCTGCGCGGCCGACGGGCAGGTCCGCCGACCTGAACGTAGATGCACTTGAGATACTCGGCTTCGGGGAACGTGGCCGGGTGATCGGGCGGTACAGTGGTGGTGGCCAGCTCCCTCCACGGCCGGCCGGTGGACCGCAGCGTTTGTCGGACAAGGTCAAAGAATTCATCGGTCCGGACGTGCGCGGTGCAGGAGGCGGCAACCAGGATCCCATCGGGCCGCAACAGCCTCACGGACCGGAGGACCAGATGACGGTAGGCCCGAAGTGCGCCGGCGCGTTCGGCAGCCTTCCGGGCAAGCGCGGGTGGATCCAGAATCACCAAATCGAAGCTTTCCGGCGGGGCGGTCTCCAGCCATTCAAAAGCGTCGGCCTGCACCGTTCGGTGGGGGCATTCCGGATCGGGGTATTGCCCGCGGTTGAGGTCAAAGTGGCGGCGGGCTGCGTCAAGAGCATGCGGGCTCAGGTCGAGGTCCGTCACGGACCGGGCACCCCCGCGCGCGGCGTACACGGAAAAGCCCCCCGAGAAGCTGAAAAGGTTCAATACGTGCCGGCCCTGCGCGAGGGTCTCGACCCTGCGGCGGTTCTCGCGTTGGTCGAGGAAAAATCCGGTTTTTTGACCCCGAAGCACGTCCGCTGTGAACCGGAGTCCGGATTCAAGGAAGGGCACGGGTGGTTCGATGGGGGTTCCATGCAGGAGGGACCCGTCCGTGGGGCCGCCGAATTGCGGGGCAGTGGACTGGAGGTTGCGGCTGAGCCGGAGCACCAGCGACCGGGGTTGTAGCAGGTCGGTGATCCACCGGCAAAGGGCTTGGAGCCGGGGCAACCAGGCGACGGTATAGAGCTTGAGCACGAGCACTTCGGCGTAGCGATCCAGCACAAGTCCGGGCCAGCCGTCACTTTCTCCGTGAACGAGTCGGTACCCTGTGGTTTGCGGGTCGAAGAGAGGCTCGCGCCTGGTCAGGGCACGTCGGAGGTGCTGGCGCCACCACGATTCGTCCAGTGGGACCGGCGTGCCGCGGTGAAGGATCCGAACGCGCAGAGGTGAGTGGGGGTCGTACAGGCCGATGGCTAGAAACCGGTTGTTGCGGTCATAGAGGGCCGCCAGTTCGCCGGGTTGCCCGGGTCGGTCCTGCTTTTGGATGCTCTGGTCAAAGACCCAGGGGTGGCCGGTGCGTACGGCATCCGCTGCCGCCGGTTTGAGTCGGATATGCACGGGCCGACCCGTTGGGGAAGGTTCCCACGGGACCTGCCGGGTGTGTTCGGCGAACGGGGTGGGGCCTTCGGCGGTCATGGGACCAGTACGGCTGCGCCCTGGATACGCCCGGTTCGAAGGGCTTCGATGGCTTCGTTGGCCTGTTCGAGCGGCCATGGGGTGGCGGTGACCTCCAGAGGAACCGACGCGGCGAGTTGAAGGAATTCGAGTCCGTCGCGGCGTGTGAGGTTGGCGACCGAGCAAAGGGTGCGTTCCTGCCAGAGATCGCGGTAGGGGAAGGTGGGGATGTCGGACATGTGAATGCCGCCGCAAACCACCACGCCGCCTTTGCGAACGGCCCGGAGAGCCAGGGGCACAAGGGCGCCGACCGGGGCGAAAATGAGGGCGGCATCCAGCGGTTCAGGCGGCGGTTGATCCGAATCACCCGCCCAAACGGCGCCGCAGCGGAGTGCAAAGGCCTGGCTCTCACGGTCGCCGGGCCGCGTAAACGCAAAGATCCGACGACCCTGATGACGCGCCACCTGGGTGATGAGGTGCGCGGCGGCGCCGAACCCGTAGATGCCCAGCGTGGCGGCATCCCCGGCCTTGCGCAGGCAGCGATATCCAATGAGACCGGCACACAGCAGGGGTGCGCAGTGCACGGGATCAAGGTCCTCGAGCACGGGGAGACAGAACCGTGCGTCTGCAACCGTGTATTCCGCATAACCGCCGTCCACGGTGTACCCGGTGAAGCGGGCATGGTCGCAAAGGTTTTCCCGGTCGGAGGTACAATACCTGCATCGGGCGCAGGTGCCGGCCAACCACGGGATGCCGACACGTTGGCCGGGGCGGAGATGGGTCACGTTGGGGCCGGTGGCGACGATCTCTCCCACGATTTCGTGGCCCGGGATGAGGGGCAGTTTGGGTTCGGGCAGTTCACCGTCCACCACGTGCAGGTCCGTACGGCACACGGCGCAGGCCAGGACCCGAACCAGCACCTGGTCGGGTCCGGGCTCGGGTCGGGGCCATCGCGTCGGTCGCAAGGGTCGACCGGGCGCCTCAAGGATCATGGCACGCATGCCCATACGGGAGGAAGATGCTGCAAGACACCGGCCGGGGAAAGAGGGCGCCTTCCGGTGATCTTGACCGGAGGGGCGACAGACCGGCTGAGACCGCGCCGCCCGGTTTGGCCGGCAAACCGGCGTGCTCTCGGTGGTGCGCAGCAGCGCGGGGAAACATCATTTGACCCGGCCCTGTGGGGTCCGTAAGCTGGGCGCCGGTTGGGAGGCCAACCGCTATATGAGGCATACGATATCGGTGTTGGTGGAGAATCGGTTTGGTGTTCTGACCCGCGTGGCCGGGCTGTTCAGCGGTCGCGGGTACAACATTGACAGTTTGAATGTGGCACCCACGCATGATGCCACCGCGTCCCGGATGACCATTGTGACGCGCGGCGATGACACCACGTTGGAACAGATCGTCAAACAGTTGCAGAAACTGCCGGATGTCATCGAGGTGCGGGATTTCCGGGAGGGTGAGTACGTGGACCGGGAGCTGGTCCTGGTGAAGGTGAAAGTGGACTCCACCACCCGGGCCGAGGTCATGCAGATCACGGACATTTTCCGGGCCAAGATTGTGGACGTGCAGCCCAAGAGCCTGACCATCGAGGTGACGGGGGACGAGAACAAGGTGGAGAAGTTCATTGAGCTGATGGAGCCTTTTGGGATTTTGGATCTGACGCGGACGGGCCGGGTGGCCATGCCGCGCAGTTGAGCGATGGGCGCCGGGCCGAGCCGGAAGACCCTTTCGGATTCGCAGCCGGTCGGCGCGAGGTGAATCAGAACATCGGGAGCAACACAGGAGGCAGACAACATGGCCAGGATCGATTTTGGCGGAACCATTGAAGAGGTGATCACGCGCAAGGAGTTTCCAATGTCCAGGGCCCGCAAGGTGCTGAAGGACGAGACCATTGCCGTGATCGGATATGGCGTCCAGGGGCCGGCACAGGCGCTCAACCTGAAGGACAACGGATTTCGGGTGATTGTGGGCAGCCGGCCGGATGGCAAGGGCTGGCAACGGGCCGTGGAAGACGGGTGGAAACCGGGCAAAACGCTCTTTGACATTGCAGAGGCGGCCGAACGCGGGACGATCGTCATGTTGTTGGTGGCCGATGCGGTACAGAAGGAGATCTGGCCGGTGGTGAAACCCGGGTTGAAAGAGGGCGACGCCCTCTATTTCTCCCACGGCTTTGCGATTGTGTACCAGAAGCTGACCGGCGTGGTGCCGCCGCCGTTTGTGGATGTGATCATGGTGGCGCCCAAGGGGTCGGGTACATCGGTCCGGCGCAACTTCCTCACCGGAGCCGGCATCAACTCGAGCTTCGCGGTGGCCCAGGATTACACCGGGCGCGCCCGCGAGCGCTGTCTGGCGGTCGGGATCGGGATCGGTTCGGGGTACCTTTTCCCAACCACGTTTGAACATGAGGTGTTCAGCGATCTTACAGGGGAACGCGGCGTGCTCATGGGTGCGCTGGCGGGGATCATGGAGGCGCAGTACGAGGTGTTGCGCGCTCACGGGCACACACCCAGCGAGGCGTTCAACGAAACGGTGGAGGAGCTGACCCAGTCGTTGATCCGTCTGGTGGACGAGAAGGGCATGGACTGGATGTACGCCAACTGCTCGGCCACGGCGCAGCGGGGTGCGCTGGATTGGAAACCGCGATTCAAGAAAGCCGTGTTGCCGCTGTTCAAGGAGCTCTACGAGCGGGTGCGGACCGGCAAGGAGGCTCGCCGGGTGCTGCAGGCCTGTGGCAGGCCGGATTATCAGAAGCAGTTGCAGGCCGAACTGAACGCGATGCGGGATTCTGAAATGTGGCGTGCGGGCGCCGCCGTGCGGGCCCTGCGGCCGAAGGAACCGGCCCGCAAGCTGGGCAAGAACGTGAAGGGAATTGCCGGACGCGCCAGCAACTGAGCGAAACCACAGGCCTGGGGCGGGAGGCTTCTCGCTTGGGGTCCGAAGCTCCGGTGCCCGGCTGACGGACAAAGCTTGCAGGCAGGACCGGGCGGCACCCAGTGCCGACCCGGTCCGCCCGTTGTTGGCAATCCCATGGAGGGGACGGTGTTGATTCGTGACGTGTTGGCCCGGCGCGCCTCGCAGGGGCGCCCGGCGGTTTCCTTCGAGTTTTTCCCGCCAAAAACCCCCGAGGGCGAGCAGCAGTTTTTCAAGGACGTGTTGCCCCGGCTGGTCCAACTGGGCCCGGACTTTTGCTCCGTGACCTACGGCGCGGGAGGCAGCACCCGTGAGAAAACGTTGACCCTCGTGGAGAGGATCCAAAAGACCCACAGGTTGCCCAGCATGGCGCACCTGACTTGCGTGGGGTCGTCGGTGGCCCAGCTGCGTGAAATCATCGAGCAGGCACGGCGACGCGGCATTTTGAACATCCTGGCCCTGCGGGGCGACCCGCCGCGGGGCGAGACGGGATTCCGTCCGGCGCCGGACGGTCTGACGCACGCATGGCAGCTGGTTCGGCTGCTTCGGGAGATGGGTGGGTTCTGCATCGGCGTGGCCGGGTTTCCGGAGGGACATCCGGAATGCAGGGAGGGCAAATACGCCGACTGGGACCATCTGAAGGCCAAAATCGACGCCGGGGCGGATTTCGTGATCACCCAGCTGTTTTTCGACAACGCGGATTATTGGGAGTTTCGGGACTATTTGCATCGCGCCGGTGTGCGCGTGCCGCTGATCCCGGGTGTTTTGCCGATCCTGGGGTTCCAACAGGTGGACCGGTTGACCCGGCTTTGTGGCGCCCGTGTGCCGGAGAAGCTGCGGCGCCGGCTGGAGGAGCTGGCCGGGGACGAGGAAGGTTCCATGGCGTTTGGAGTTGAATACGCCACGCGGCAGTGTGAAGAGTTGCTGCGCGGCGGCGCCCCGGGCCTGCACTTTTACACGTTGAACCGGGTACACTCCACCCGGCAGATCCTGGAAAACCTGGGGTTGGCTCGAAAGGACTCACCATGAACCGGGAACGAGCCCTGACCTGGCTGCACGAGTGGGTGAGATCGGAATCGCTGCGCAGGCATGCGCTGGCAGTGGAGGCCGCCATGCGGCACTACGCCGCCCGGTTCGGCGGCGACGTGGAGACGTGGGGCCTGGCCGGTCTTTTGCATGACCTGGATTATGAGCGGTTCCCGGAGCCACCGGCACATACACGGGAGGCGGCCCGGTTCTTGCGGGAACAGGGTGTCGACGAGGAGATCGTGGGCGCCATCCTGTCTCATGCCCGATGGAATTGGGATCAGTACCCCCTCGACCGGCCCATCCGGCGGGCCTTGTTCGCCGTGGACGAGTTGTGTGGTTTCTTGATGGCCGTGGCCTATGTGAGACCGGAACGACTGGAAGGGCTGCAGCCGTCGAGCGTTCGCAAGAAATTGAAACAACGTTCGTTTGCAGCAGGGGTCAGCCGGGAGGACATTGAGCAGGGGGCCGCGCATCTGGGGCTGCCCCTGGACGAACATATCGCCGAGGTCACGGCTGCGTTGCAAAAGGTGGCCGCGGAACTGGGCTTGGGCGGCACCACAACCTCGCCGGCTCCATGAAAAGCGCCTGCAGGGGCGCGCGCCCGTCAAAAACCCGACAGTCGGTGGACCGGAGGCTGGACCAACAAGGTCCGCGAGATGTTCCAGCTTGGAGATCGGGACTGTCATCGAGGCGCGGAGTTATGACCCGTTGGTCATCCACCTTCTGGATCTGGGTGATGTGCCTGGCGGCCGGAATGGGAACGGCTGAGGCGCAGGACCGGCGACCGGCCGAGCCGCAACTGCCCGGAGTGGCACTGGCACACGCGCTCTCGGAAACCACGGGCCTGGCCATTTCTCCCTTGTTGGGAGCCGGAGCCTACGGAGCCTACAAGTATTGGCGGGCAGCCCCCGAACAGCGGCCCGGCCTGCCCTGGTACGCACGGCCGGTGTTTTGGATTCCGGCACTGGTCTTGGTCGGACTGGCAGGCTTGAAGGATTTGCTAGGGACGGCCGGCCCCGCATGGTTGAAGAAACCGTTGGACCTGGCGGAGCTGTTGGAGAACAAGCTGAGCGGGTTGTTGGTGGCGGGCACCATCGTTCCCTTCCTCCTTCTGCAGCCCGGACCGGACCCGGCTGCCGGGCTTTGGACGGGCGAATGGGGATTGGCCCGGGTGGAACTGGTCTCGTGGGTGGGCCCGGCGGTTGCCTCCGTGGTGTTGCTGGTACTGTTTCTCGGAGTTTTCCTGGTCTTTCACGCCATCCAGGTACTGATCGTGCTCAGCCCTTTTGGCGTGGTGGACCTGGGCTTGAAGGTTTTCCGGGGTGCGGTCCTGGCCTCGGTGGCTGTGACGGGGTTGGTGAATCCGTGGCTGGGTGCGATGTGGGCCTTGCTCGTCGTGACAGGGTGCTGGTTGCTGGCGGGATGGGCCTTTCGGCTGACGTGTTTCGGCACCGTATTGTTGTGGGATTGGGTGACGCTGGCGAGGCGGCGGTATGAGGTTCAAGAGCCGGGACCGCTACTGTTTCTGGCGGAACGGCTGGGATCTGTCCCCGTGCGCACGTTCGGGCACCTGCGCCGGTCGGCCGTGGGGGTGTGGACCTTTCAATACCGCCCGTGGGGGATCGGACCGCGCCGGGAGGTGCCTTTGCCGACAGGCAACTATGAGGTGGGCCGGGGCCTTCTATTTCCCGCACTGTTGAGGATCGAGGGCGAAACCGTGAGGGTCGTGGGCTGGTGGCCCCCACGCTGCCACGGACACGAGGGCGCACTCTGCCGCTTCTACGGCTTCGGCGGGGTGCGGGAGGTGGGATGGCGACGGGTTTGGTCGTGGATCCGGGACGTGATCCGGGGTCGGCCGGATTCCGCCCCGATCCGGGCCTGAAACCGATGGTCGGCTTGAGGCCCTGCAGGAAGATCGCAGGTCTCAACGACGAACCGGTTGACAGCGGTGTTGGGTGGCTGTAAATACATCGTAGTGACAATGCATGGGCGATGGCATGACGATTGAACCGGAATGGAGTTCGATTGGTCCAATCCGCCCTTCGACCTGAACAGTTCTTTGACCCAGCAGGAGATCGAAGAATCGTTCGAAGATCCTTTTGCCGTCCGGTTGATGCCGGACTCGAGCCGGTTTGCCGCCCAGGCGCGATATTTCAACCTGGGCATGTCGGCCTCCGGCCGGGGGATTTTCAGCGTGTACCGGACCAACGGGAAGCTGATCCGGGTCATCTGCGCCCGGCCGTTCGAGCCGGAGGAACAGCTGTTTTACCAGCGCAAAATGCATGAGAGTCTGAACCTTTGAGGTCGATCGGCCCCGGGGCCGGACGACCGAAACCGGGACCCGTCAGGATGCGGACATTCCAATCATGGGAGGAAGTGCCGCTGTTCGACAGCGAGTCGGCCGAGGCCGAGTTCTGGATGGAGAACCGGCCCGACATTCGGCTGATGGAAGCGGCAGTGGTGGGGAGTCAACAGTGGACCGACTCGGTGACGATCACCCTGCGCATGGATCCCCGAATGTTGGCGCGAATCAAACGGTTGGCCAGGTCCCGGTACCTGAACTACCAGAGCATGATCAAACAGTGGCTGAGCGAACGCTTGGAACAGGAACTGCGGGAACGCTCCCCGAATCGGTTTCCATGAAAACGGCTTGGACAAGGGCGGTTGGGGTTCGAACCGGCTTCACGCTGGTGGAGCTGTTGGTGGTGATTGCAATCATCGGAGTACTGGCCGGGCTGTTGTTTCCGCTGGGCGGCGCCATCAAGGCTCGGGCCATCCGGGCCAAGGTTCAGGCCGAGCTGGCCGAGATTTCGGTGGCGATTGAGAATTACAAGGAACACTATGGGCAGTACCCGCCGGATACACCAACCAACTCGCCCGTGTGGCCCTACGTGAACCCGCTGTATTTCGAGTTGGTGGGAACCCGATACGTGCCGGAGACCCGGGTCTACGAAACTCTGGACGGTACGATCCGGTTGCGGGACACCGACCAGGCCTTCGGCGCGGTGTTCGGGATGGTGGGCGGCCGCGCGGCGGTTCGAGGTTTCCTGAACTGCACCCGCAGTGCCAACGCGGATGACGCACCTGCAGCGCGTCCGTTCCTGACAGGACTCAGGCCGGCACAGATGCGCGAGGTGACATTGAACGGGCAGACCGTTCGATTGCTGACCTGCTCGGTCAACTGGCCGGAAAACCATCCTTTCCAGCCCGTTCCAAGTGCGCCCGGTGTGAATCCCTGGCGTTATGTATCCGGCAATCCGACGAACAACCCGGGCGGGTTCGATCTCTGGGTGGACGTGATCATTGGAGGCAAAACCAACCGCATCGCCAACTGGGGACCGAAAAACCAAATCGTGCCCTGAGCAGGCAATGCAACCAAGGCGACGTGACATGCAAAGGTTGATCCCAATTCCGGTGCGCAGGACGGTTCGGAGCCTGCCCCTGGCCTGGAAGGACACGGCTTTTCGACCCGTGGTACGGGTTCGGCGGGCGCCCACTGTGGACCGGGTCGGACCCGGCTTCGCGGCGCGATGTCGGGCATCCCCGGCCCGCGGCTCGTGCAGGTGCGGGCGGAGTCCCGGCGAAGGACTTCACCATCGCAGTCCGGCCGGGGTAGCCGGCTTTACGTTGGTGGAGTTGTTGGTGGTGATTGGAATCATTGCCATCCTGGCCGGGTTGTTGTTGCCCACGCTGGGCCGGGCCAAGCGTCAGGCCTTGGTCAAACGGGCGCAGGTGGAAATTACGGAGCTGGTCCAGGCGATCCGTCAGTATGAGACCCTCTACAGTCGGTTTCCCGTGTCGGCGGAGGCACAGCAGGCGGCAGCCAAGCTGACGCCGAGCGATGATTTTACCTACGGCGGGACATTCCGCCGTCCCGGAGGGACCATCAACATCGGCACCCCCGGCTACACCGCCGGATTTCCCGGGGTGGCCCAGAACGCCGAAGTGATTGCGATTCTGATGGACATGGAAGGATTCCCTTCGGGCACCCCTCAGGTGAACCAGGTGAATCAGGGGCATCGGCGCAACCCGCAACGCCACAAACTCCTGAATCCGCGGATGACCAGCAAGCCCAGCGATCCCGGTGTGGGCAATCCCGGCGACCCCGGTGTGGGCCCGGACGGGGTGTACAGGGATCCTTGGGGAAACCCTTACGTGATCACGATGGATCTGAACTACGATGAAACGGCCCGGGACGCCTTCTATCGGACGGCACAGGTTTCGGCCGACCCGGCGAATCCAAATCGCGGGTTAAACGGATTGATCCGCAAAACGGTGAGTGGGCAGACCTTCTATGAGTACAACGGCCCGATCATGGTCTGGTCGGCCGGACCGGACGGCATGGTGGATCCAACCCGCAAAGCCAACGAAGGTGCAAACGCGGACAACATTCTGAGTTGGAGGGAATGATGATCATGGACCGCCTCCTGCCAGGAACGGCAACGCAACGGCCGGGGGCCGGCCGGAACACCAACCGGGCCGGTTTCACTCTCCTGGAGTTGCTGGCGGTCATTGTCATCATGGGGATCCTGGCGGCCCTGACCGTCCCGGCGCTGAAGAATTTCGGTCAAGCCGAGGCGCAGGTGGCGGCGACACGTCAGTTGTTGGACGACCTGGCCCGGGCCCGTCAGCTGGCCATCAGCCAGAGGACCACCGTGTACATGATTTTTGTGCCGGCCGAATTCTGGAACGACAGCAGCGCCCCGGGCAACGGGGCGGCCTGGAACAGCCTGCCACCGGCCGAGCGGGAGAAGGCGGCCCGACTGTTCGATCGTCAACTGACCTCCTACAACTTCGTCACCGTGCGGAGCGTGGGGGACCAGCCGGGCACGCGCAAACCACGGTATCTTTCCGATTGGCGTACGCTGCCCGAAGGGGTCTTCATTCCGCCCTGGAAATTCGTGTACAACGGACCGCCGGTGCGGATTGCGGATCCGGCGCCGCCGTTGCCCCCGCAGCGATACCACGTGGTTCAACCGTTCCGATGGACCAGTCCGGAGATGGGGGTTCCGTTTCCCTCGCCCACGGGTTCGACCGCGTTTCGGCTGCCGTACCTGGCGTTCAATCACCTGGGCCAACTGGTGTCCGAGGTGGAACTTGGCGGCTTCCAGGACGCCTGCATTCCGCTAGCCCGGGGAAGTGTCTCGGTGGCACATGGACCCGGGGGGGTGCCGCTTCAGCAACCGCCCTCGGTTGTGGAACGTCCTCCCGGCAACAGCACCAATGCGTTCAACCTGGTCTGTGTGGAGTGGCTGACCGGCCGGGCGCGGGTCATCCGACAGGAGGTGCGATGAAAGTGGTGGGGCAAGGTGGTCCGGGGTGGCTGCGCGCCGGGGCACCGGCGGGTCCGGCCGCATCGCAGCGGGCCTTCACCATGGTCGAAATGGCCCTGAGCCTGGCCATCATCGGCTTTGCGCTGGTGGCCATTGTGGGGGTGTTGCCCATCGGATTACAAACGCAACAGGAGAATCGGGAGGAGACGGTGGTGCTCCAGGACGCCCAGGTCTGGTTGGCGGCCTTGCGTGCGGGGGCCCGGGGTTACGATGACCTGACCAACTGGGTGGAAAGCATCGAAGTGCATTGGGCCGACTGGACGATGGATGGGCGCCTGCTGGGGCAGGGACGGGACCTCTACACGCGAACCAATTCAGACATCATCAGCATTGCGCCCGCGCCGCACCTGCCGCTGACCAACGGCGCAATCATTGTGGGGGTGATGGGCACGCCCAAGTACATCCATGTACCGGATGTGTTTCGGCCCGCCGGATTCCGCAGCAACTACGTGGTGGCTTATGTCCGGGCCTTCAGCGGGCCGGCCGTGGAGAAACCGCCGCAGTCGGACCCGGCTGTGCAGGATCTGGCGTTTCGGTACCGGCTGGTTTCCGAAGTGGTGCCCTACCGGGAATGGGACACGAATTGGATCGCCTTTGACGCGCAAGGCCTGGCTCCGGCCGAGGCAACGCAAAGGTCCAATTACTGGTGGGTGGCGCGAAATCTGTACGCCAACGTGCATGAGGTCCGGCTGTTGTTCCGCTGGCCGGTCCGGCCCAACGGTACCACCGGCAACGGGCGCATGGTGCTCCGCGGGACCGTTAGCGGGGTGCGGACCAACCAGGGCCCCTTGCACTTTTACCAACCCGGATTGTTCGCGAGGTATCCATGACATCGGACGCCCCCATCCGTTCGAGCCGCCGGCCGGTCTGTCGCCGGGCCGGGATCCGGGCCTTTTCGCTGATCGAGATCCTGGTGGTCGCCGGCCTGATGTCGGTGATCATCCTGGGACTGGTCGCCATGTTCGGTCAGACCCAGCGCGCCTTCCGAACGGGTCTGGCGCAGACCGACGTTTTGGAATCGGGACGGTTGGTGAGCGACATGCTCGTCCGGGAGTTGGTGTTGGTGACACCATCGCACCAAGCCAATGTGGCCAATTTTTACGCCGAAGTTCCACCGCCACTCGTGTATCAACCCCTGTTGCAGACCCTGCCCGGAGGAGCGCAACGGACGAACGTGCTGATGGACCTGTTCTTTCTCACGCGGGAGAACCGGCGATGGACCGCGATCGGTTACCGCGTGGGCACGCCGGACGCCGGCGGTGGCGTGCTGTATCGGTATGCGGCCACCAATTTGGCCCCGGAAGAGCTGCGGGGCCAGTTGCTGGCGTTCATGAAGGCGCCATTGACGAACCTGAACCGCGTGGCCGACGGGGTGGTGCATTTTCGCGTGCGCGCCTTCGACACGAACGGGCTCTGGATGCGGGCCGACCTGCCGTGGGATCCAAGGCACGATCGGTTTGACATCCGCCTGTCCGGCGTCGTGCCGGGCGAGGTGGGATTGTACCTGTTCAAGAGCAACGCCGTGCCGGCCGCGGTCGAGGTGGAGCTGGGCGTGGTGGAGAGGAGGACATGGGAACGGGCGGCCACAATCCCGGACCCGGGGGCGCGGCGCCAGTTTTTGTCGCAGCAGGCGGGGCGCACACACCTGTTCCGGCAATGGGTGAAACTGCCCATGGTGGATCCCTCGGCTTATATCCAGACGCCATGAAATGGAACTGTTCTGACAGGGGTTGGCGGGTGGGAACCGGGGTGCGCCGCGCAGCCGGCACATCCGACGTGACGGGAGCCATTCGGGGGGACGGCCGCCGGGCCGAGCACGGTGTGGCCCTGGTGGTCACGGTGATTCTCATCTCTGTGATTACCTTTCTGGCCGTGGCGTTTCTCGTGCTGACGCGCAGGGAACGGGGCGCTGTGACCACCACGGTGCAACAGACCGTGGCCCGTCAGGCTGCCGAAACGGCCCTCCAGCGTGCTCAAGCCGAACTGCTGGCTCCCATCCTCGCCTTCACCAATGTGTCGGCCTATGACCTGCGGGTGTCCACCAACTACATTAATCCACAGGGTTTCAACCCCGCGCAGCGCACCGGGATTCTGACGCCCGACCAACTGGGCTGGGCCACCAACGTGAGTTACACCTATGCGGACGGACGGCCGCTTTCGACCGACGATTACCGCCAAAACCTTGCCAACCTTCTGTACGCGCCGCGCCCGCCCGTCTTCATCACCAACGCGGATGGTACCGTGGATTTCCGGTTTTATCTGGACCTGAACCGGAACGGCCGGTACGACACCAACGGTTGGCAACCGGTGATTCTGCCCTCGGGACGGTACCTGGCCGTGGACGGCACGGAGACGACCAGTCTGAGCAACGCCGTGTTTCAGTTCATCATCGGGGATCCGGAATGGGTGGGCGTGCTGGAACGACCGGAGCTGCCCCATTCGCCCACGAACCGGTTTGTCGCCCGGTACGCGTGGATCGCCGTCCCGTCGGGAAAGACCCTGGATCTGAACGCAATCCACAATCAGGCCAAGATGCTGAACCCGCGGTGGGACGGATACCTTCGGAACATGGGGGTGGCACCGTTCGAGTTGAACCTGGCCGCGTTTCTGGCGGATTTGAACACCAACTTTTGGGATTATGCGTACAACACCAACCTGACGCAGCCGAGTCGCGGGACCGCATTCGATGACGCGACCGCCCTGTTGGTGTACCGTTACGGGGGCAGCTACAACAACCTGTCCAGTGTGGCCCGGCTGTTCGGTCCGGCCGGGGTTCAGGTGTTCAGCACCAACCGGATTGACGACATGCTGAACGGGCCGTTGCTGACCGGGCTTTTCCTGCCACCGACGGACAATGACGGGATGCGCGTGGGGTTCGGCTGGCCGGGCGCGGAGAATCCCCGGGCGTTCTTCGACACGCAGGACTTGTTCGACCCCGAGAAGACGCGACTGGGGCCGCCCGGGACGTTGTCTTTCAGCGATCGGTTGCTGCAAGCAGGCACGAGGACCAACACATACGACCGGTACACGTTTTACCGGTTGCTGGCCCAGTTGGGGACCGATTCGGGCCCCGTGCCGGCGGACCGAATGCATCTGACCTTTGACAACGTCACCTGGCGCAACCCGGTCACCGGTGTGGTCAGTCCGACCAATTTCCATCCATGGCAGCCGCTGGCGTTCTTTACCAACGCGGCCGACCGCATGTTGCGCGCCTACACGGCAGAGTGGTTGCGGAGCAGTCCGGCCGACTATCTTCTGACCTTTGCCACGAACCAGCCCTTCGGAATCACGAACATTCCGGTATGGGTGAGCAACCGGTTGGTGTACACGCCGGCGGTGCACCGGTTGCTGCAGCTGGCGGCGAACCTGTACGACGCGCAGAACAACGAACGCCGGCCCTCCGTGTTCCGGCCCGTCTTCAGCCGCCAGGGGGACGCCGTGTGGATCGTGGGATATGAACAAGTGCCGACGAATAATCCGCAGAACTACTTACAGGCACCCCTCGACATCAGCGAGGTCCCCCAGGGGACGGCCCTGCGGGTGAACGTTTATGGAGTGCCCTGGGTGGTGGGTGCCAAATCCGGCCTGCCCAATTTCAACGAGTTTGCCATGCAGACCGTCTTCGAAATCACCAGAAAGCTCAAGTTGCGAAAGCCTTCCCTGCAGGCCCGACCGGACCAGTTTGAGACCAATCAACTCTACATCATCAGCCTCACCAATGTGCTGGCGGCGGAGTTTTGGAATTCGTATCGGACAGACTTCACCAATCCGGTGCTGGTGCGGATCGCCGGTGACGTCACAATGGTGCTGACGAACGAATACGGGCCGATGCGGCTCACCCCGCCCGGCGTGGCGTTGACCAACCGGATTGTTTTTGCCGCGCTGACCAACCTGACGCGCTGGCCGGGGTACCGGAGCCTGCAGAGCCCCGAGCCGACCTCGTTTGTGGTGCCCCTCTATACAAACATCACCATTGTGCCCCCGGCGTTCTGGCGCCACGACACGCCGAACTTGTTGGACACGAATGTGCTGCGATTCCCGGAGATGCCGGGGTTCCCCATTCCCCGGTTCGGGTTGTCCGTGCGGGCGCGTTTGCGCGCAATCATCCAGGAGGGCGGGCCCGCCGGACCCATTTTGGACTATGTGCAGCTGGACGGATTGGATGAGTTCCGGGACCTCGCGGCGGAATTCAGCCGTACACGCTCGGACGATCCCAACGGGCTGGCCTGGGGGTTGCTCTGGGACACCAACCGGGTGGGTGGCAACACCGTCAACCATGTGACCCGGGGCATTGTGTATCAGATCCGGATCTCACTGGGTGAGTATGGGGCCAACACGGTGGATTGGACCAGCTACGGGTTGCCGCCCGGGATGAGCCGGGACTGGGAGATTGACGCATTTCGTGCGTTCCTGGGGCTCTCTCCGTTGCGGTTTGCCAACATTGTCAACACGAACCTGGAACATCAGGTGCCCTTCACGCCGACGCGCCGAATCTCACGGCATCACACCTGGCAGGCGAATGATCCCCTGGTGCATTATCTGGCCAGCGACCTGCGGTATTGGCCCTCGGAGGAGGAGTTGCGGGATGAATCGGTTAGGCCCGGGGTCCCGGTGCAGTTGTTGGAGAACATTGGACGCCTGAACAAGCGGTTCCGACCATGGGGCGGCAACCCGCAGGGCAGCGCGGATCCCCGGGCCTTTGACATGGCCATCAAGGATCCCGGTGTCCGGGCCTCGGACGATTGGACCTTCCCCACCAATCAATTCCCCAACATTGGATGGATCGGACGGGTGCATCGTGGTACCCCGTGGCAGACGGTGTACCTGAAGGCCACCCCCGTGGGGGCGGATGCGGCCGGGCGAACCTATTGGGCCCGCGATTGGACCGGGAACACCAACCTGTTTGACGCACTGAACGCGGCGCCCCCGCAGGACCGGCTGCTGTTTGACCTGTTCACGACCGCCTACGACCCGGTCTCCTCCCGGGGCCGGCTTTCGGTCAATCAGACGAACCTGGCGGCATGGTCGGCGGTGTTCAGCGGGGTTGTGACCCTCACCAATGTGCTGTCGGACACCGAGGTGCGGTTGCGCTGGTTGCGGGACCCGCAGCGAACCTGGTTGAATGAGTATCTGCAGCCGATGGTCATTCAACCGGCCGGGATCTACAACCCGTTCCTCACCAATACGTGGCCACCCGTGGTCCGGCTGGTGCACGGGATCAACCGCACAAGGGCCTCCACGAACCTCTTCCCGCGTCAGGTGTTCGAGCACGTGGGCGACATTCTGGCGGTGCCGGAGCTGACGGAGGCGTCTCCGTTTCTGAACTGGTCGGCTGCCCAATTGCAGTACGGGTTGACGGACGCGGCGGTGGAATGGCTACCCCAGCAGATCCTGGGTCTGTTGAAGGCGGACGAGGAACCACGGTTCGTGGTGTACGCGTATGGTCAGGCGTTGCGCCCTGCGCCGAACTCCCTGATCCGCAGCGGGCCGTTCCTGGGGATGTTTGAGAATTACGAAATCACCGCCGAAAGTGCCGCCCGCGCCGTGATTCGGATCGAGGGGGCACCCGAGCACCCGCGGGCGGTGGTGGAACAGTTCAACTGGCTGGGCCCGGAGTGATCGGAGTGGGAGAGGGCAATCATGACTTGCAATCGGCGGCGTTTGTGGGAGTTTGAGTTCACCAGGGATTAAAGGAGCGGTTTATGTCGAGGCGACCATCCTTCTGGCTCGTGCTCAGCCTGTTGTTGTTCGGGTTGTCAGCCCTCCTGTGGCAACGGGCCGAGCAACGGCAGGCCTCCCGACGCAGCCTCCCGGACTCGACCAGGGCACCATCCGTGGAGCCGGTTTGGGACGTGACCCCGCGGATGTTGCGGGCGGAGGCAGGCGATGCCGTTTGGCAGAGGATGGCCGGCGGGACGACCGGAACCCTGTCCCGGGCAGCCCTCAGGCTGACCAACGCGGTGCACACGCCGACGGAGTGGCTGCGGTTGCCCTCGGCCATTTTGCTGGAGAATGCATGGTGGGACACGGCGGCGGGCCCGACACCGCAGGTACCGGACGCGTTCCGGAGCCCGGGCGATCCGGGCGCCTACATCGTACAACACCGGGCGTCTCACCCGAATCTCATTCTAACAGCCATACGGGCCGCCGGAGCGGCGGTTGTCAGTTATATTCCGAACAATGCCTACCTGGTGCGGGCGGATCGGGCAGTGGCAGAGCAGTTGGGGCGGCACCCGGACGTGCAGGCGGTTCTGCCCTACGAGCCCTATTACAAGCTGCGCGGCGATCTTCTGCCCCGGGCGGTCTCGGGTGTTCCGCTCGGGCTGGGTGAGCGCCTGCACCTGGCGGTGTTTGCCGACGCAGCCGATCAGGTGCGAACCGAACTGACCCGGAGGGGCGTGCGGGTGCTGGCCGAGGAACCCTCACCTTTTGGGCCTGTGTTGACCGTGGAGCCGCCACCGGATCGATGGACGGATCTGGCTCTGCTACCTGAAGTGCAGTTGATCGAGCCGGCCACGCATCGGGTGCCGGCCAATGATCTGGGCCGGGTTCGCATCGGCGTGGCAGAGACGCCGATTGCCCCGGAGTCCTGGATGGGTCTGACGGGCACCAACGTGCTGGTCAACGTGAATGATTCCGGCGTGGATGGGTCGCATCCCGATCTGGCGGGGCGCATGCTGGCAGACCTGCCGGACGTGTTGACCGACACCAACGGGCACGGAACCCACGTCATCGGGACCATCGCCGGCAGTGGTGCGATGTCGTCGACGGTGACCAATGCCAGCGGTTCGCCCATGCCGAGTGTGACGGGCCAGTTCCGGGGTGTGGCCCCGGCGGCCCGTGTGTTTGTGCAGCCGGTGCTGATGGAAGAGCGGCCGGGCCGTGCGGGCGCCGCAGCGGTCCTGCCCGACTCGGTGCTTCAGGAAACCGCCGCGCGCACCAACGCCTTCATTTCCAACAACAGCTGGCACTACGCGGGCCGGACGGGTTATGACCTGGCGGCGGCGCGGTACGACGCAGCCACCCGGGATGCGCTGCCGCTGGATCCGGGGTCCCAACCGTTGCTGTTTGTGTTTGCCGCGGGAAACTATGGCGGGGGGAACCCATCCGGGTTGGGTGGCGATGCAGATACGATTCGTTCGCCGGGGACGGCCAAGAATGTCATCACCGTCGGATCCCTCGAACAACTCCGACTCATCACCAACGAAGTCGTCCTGTGCCAGCCGTACGACACCGGAACCAACACGATCACCCTGTGCGTGACCAACGCGCCGTGGCGGGAGGACACCGACAGTGACGACCAGGTGGCCGCCTCATCCAGCCGGGGCAACACGGGCGTGGGGGTGGAGGGCGAGTTCGGGCGGTTCAAGCCGGACGTGGTGGCACCCGGCGAATGGGTCGTGTCCGCCCGGTCGCAGCAATGGGACGAGAATGCCTACTACAACCCGACCAACGTGTATGGGGATGTGTTCCGCGATCTGATCGTCGCCCCGGGGGCGATGAACCGCTACTCCGTGTACGTGCCATACAACGCGGTGCAATTGGAGATCGAAATCCTGCCGAACCGGAATTCGCCGGTGCCGTTTCCGGGTTTGCCGTTGTTTGTGCGGGCGGGTGAATTTCCGACACCGGCCGATCTGGCCGGCACGAATCATGTTACGATTCCTCCCGACTTGATGGCGGATCTGACGCCGCGGGACGCGAGCTGGAACATCGGCGTGGGGAACCCGACGGATGCAGAGGTTTCGTTTGACCTGCGGGTCCGGGTATCCACCACAAACGATCTGGGCAACGCCCTCGAAGTGCGCCGGCAACTGAACGATGCGCTGGGACCCTGGTACCGGTACGAAAGCGGCACCAGCATGGCAGCTGCGTTTGTGGCGGGCACGCTGGCCCTGATGCAGGAGTATTTCGAACAGCACGGCCTGCGTCCGAGCCCGGCCCTCTTGAAGGCCCTGTTGATCAACGGCGCGCGTTCGGTCAATCCACTCTATGATTTTGAGGTCCGGACGCTTCACAACTACCAGGGCTGGGGCCGGGTCAATCTGCCCACGGCATTGCCACCCGTGTTGACCAACGGTTTACCCGCTGGCCGCGGCCCCCTGGTGTTCTTTGAACAGAGCCCAACCAACGCGCTGGTCACCGGTGCTCAACACGTGAGGCTGCTGACCCTGACCGAGGAGGCCAGGGCACTGCCGTTGCGGATCACCCTGGTCTGGACGGATCCACCCGGCAACCCGGTCGCCGGCGTTAAACTGGTGAACGATCTGGACCTGGTGGTGACCAACCTGGACACCGGGGAGGTGTTCTTCGGGAACGACATTCCGGCCGGCAGCGACTTCACCCAGCCATGGCGCACCAACGAACCGCCCCGCACCGACCCCGTGAACAACGTGGAGAATGTGTTCCTGCCCCCGCCCCTGGGGACCAACTACAGTGTCACCGTCATCGGGCGCCGCGTGAACGTAAATGCGGTAACGGAGCACACCAACCAGATTGCCCAGGACTACGTGCTGGTCATCTCCAGCGGGGACGGGGACCTGCCCAACGCCTTCACGGTGTCGGATGTGACCGCGACGGCATCCACGGCCGCCACATTGCGTCAAACAACGAACACGTTCTCCCCCGATACCACGCCGGGGTACGCGGGCATGCTACTGTTGGGCGAACGGGTGGGAGCGAATCCGCCCCTGCTGGGGATCACCAACGGGCTGCCCTCTCAGTGGCGCTTCTACGTGCTCACCAACACCTACAACTACACCAACGCCGCGTTCATCACCTTCCTGCCTCACACCCTGTCGATTCCCCGAATGGGGGTGAATGAGACGGATGTTGAAAACGCCACCCGACAGGAGGCGGATATTGACCTTTACGTGTCGTTGAATCCGGCACTGACGAACCTGGATCCGGCGGCGCTGGCCGCGGCGGATCGTTCCCGGGGGCGCGGTGGCACCGAACTGATCGTGTACTCCAACGCGGTGCCGGGCGGCGTCTATTACGTGGGGGTCAAGGCCGAGGACCAGATGGCCTCGGATTATGGGTTCCTGGGGATCTTCAGCCTCCAGCCATTTAGTACACTGGAGGATGGCAACCAGATCGTTCGTGGGTTTCCCGTGCCGACCCTGATTCCGGATGGTTCACCGGCGGCGCCCGGCGCGGCCTTGGTGTTCGGAGTGGCCACCTTCCCCATGCAAATCCGGCGGGTGATCGTCACCAACGTGCTCTCCCATCAGAACTTCGGAGATCTGTTGGTGAGTCTGGGCCACAACAACCGGTTCGCCGTGTTGCGGAACCATACCTATCCGTCCCTGCCGCCGCCTTTCACTGCCCTGACCATTTACGAGGATTTGCAGGAAGGGGATGTGCCCGGGGCGCAGCGTTCCGACGGCCCGGGAAGTCTGGCGGAGTTTGTCGGTGAGGAAGCCGCCGGCTTGTGGATCCTGCAGGTGTTGGATGATGCCCTGACCCAGACGGGCCGGGTCGATCATCTGACCTTGCGGATTGAGCCGGCGCGGCTGGAGGAAACGAACGCCTGGCGGGGAATCCAACCCTTCAGTTTCCGGTATGAAGTGGTGGATGTTCCGCAGGACGCAACCAATCTGACGGTTTGCGTGACGACCACCAATGCCCCGGTGGAATTGTACCTGCGCCACGGAGATTTCCCCACGCGCACGGTGTACGACCACTTTCTGCCGGTTCCGGTGCCGGGCGCGTGCCTGAGTGTGGACCGGAGTTCGGCGCCGCCCTTGCGACCGGGTCGCTATTACATCGGCGTGTTCAACCCGCAACCGTTTGCGCAGTACGTTCAGATTGTCGTGCGGGTGGACAGGGATCCGGCCGCGATCCGACCCGTTCTGGCGACCTCGAACGCGGACGTGCCCCTGTTGGATGACGCCGTGACCTACGCAGCGATGCTGGTGACCAACCGCGGCCGGATTGCCTCGGTGGAGGTGGGGGTTCGGGTGGATCACCCCCGGGTTTCGGACCTGGCGATCACCCTGGTGAGCCCGTCCGGAACGCGGATCCTCCTGAGCGAGGCACGGGGATGGACCAACCCGGCGGGCATGGGCTCCACCTACTGGATTACCAATGTCGTCCCGGTGGAGTACAGTGGCGGCCCCGATCCGGTCACCAACGTTGTGGACGTGGGGGTCAACCAGGGCACCGTCACGATTGAGTATGACTTTTACAACCTGCCGGACCGGATGCGCGTGTATTACGAAGGGCAACTACTGGCGGATACCGGGATGACAAGCGGTCAGGGGCGGTTGGAGTTGGAGTTTGGACCGGGCTCCTCGACCCTGATCACCGTGACCGTGAACGAAAACGGGAATGACGAACCCAGAACGGAATGGCGGTACACCCTGAGTTCGGTTCGAGAGATTCACAATTACCTGATTTTCACCGAAAACACGAACCTTGCGACCGCGCCCATCAAATTCCTGAGCCCGCCCTTTGCGCCACCGACGAACCGTCTCGAGACGTTCCTGGGCGGATTCGAGACCGCGGTGCCGGGCTGGTATGATGCCGGGCAGGTGGTCGAAGGGTGGACGAATGCCGGGCCGGGGGCCGTGCTCGTGGTCAGCGACTCGGCATGGGCGCACACCGGCCAGAAATTCCTCAGCCTGCAGAGCGGCAGCCTGGTCCGCACGCTGCCCACGGTAACCGGACGCAATTACCTCCTGCAGTTTGCATCCCGTCAGGCGCCCCTGATGGAGGGGATCATCGGTTGGTGGCCCGGTGAGGGAAATGCCCGAAACGTGGTGAATGATTTGGAGGGGATTTACATGGGGCAGGCCGGCTCGCGCTTCACAAATGGTGTCGTCGGTGCGGCATTTGGCTTCGATGGTGTCTCGGATGCGATCCGGGTGCCGATGCAGCCGACCTTCCAGGTGACTACTGGAGTGACGGCTGAAGCCTGGATCTATCCCACGAGTTGGGGCACCAATGGTATACTGACCCGATGGGGCGCCGTCGGCATCAACGATCGTAGTTTTCGCCTGGCACTCAATTCTCAGGGCAATCCGTATTTTGAGATCAGCCCCGACGGCTCCGATTGTTCTGCGCAGTGCCGTGCCCTGTACTCTGGTCCCGTACCCTTGAACCAGTGGACTCATGTTGCCGGGACCTACGACGGATCTTACATCCGCCTGTACGTGAACGGTTCTCAGGAAGCCGAATCGTACCGGCCGGGTACCATCTGGGCCGGGGCCACGGATCTGGTAATTGGTGGCGAGGTGACGGGTGGTCAGCTCTTTTCACCGTTTGCCGGGAGGATTGACGAACCGACGTTGTACAATCGCGCGCTGACTCCGGAAGAGATTCGGCTCATTTACGAGGCCGGGCCAAGGGGGAAATGTGCCCTGGCGACGCCACCCGCCGTGTGTCCGGGCGAGCCGGTGATGTCGGCCGCGGTGGCCGGTACGTTGACGAATGTGGTCTGGAGCGGGACGACGGACTGGGTGACCAACACTCTGGCTTTTGTGGCTGCGGGACCTGCCAC
>NZ_JAAKYA010000066.1:92714-96784 GCF_011044775.1 Limisphaera ngatamarikiensis
CCACCAGAAGGTTCCCGCATCTGGCTGGACACGTTTGTGCTGACGGAGTTCCCCAGCCCCATGTATGCGCTGCCGGAGGAGTCCCTGCGGGCGCTCGTGGGAGAGGAGGCGTTCGGAGAATGGCGCTTGGAGGTCTGGGACATGCGGGCGGGAGCCACCAATCCGCCACCGGTGCTCCGCAGCTGGCAGTTACGGTTTGTGTTCTTCAATGAGGCGGCGGCCCCGGGGCGGTTGGTGAATCAGGAAACGGTGACCAACACCGTGCCGCCGGGACAGATGCTGTTCCACGTTGTGGATGTGCCCGCCTGGGCGGTGGCGGTCACCAACACGCTGGTTTACGCCTCCGTGCCGGTGAATCTCTGGTTCAATCAGGATCAGGCACCGTACGGCACGAATACGGGTGATGTGCTGTTGCTGTCGCAGAGCACCGGCGGTAGCGTGACACTGACGGCCGGCTCCACGCCGCCGCTGATGCCGGGTCGAAGGTATTATTTGGCTGTTCAGAACACGAATGCCGCGCCCGCCACATACGCGTTGCGAGTGGATTTCAACGTAACACCGCTGACGAATGGCGTGCCGTTGTTCGGGATGGAGGCTCCGGGCAGCGGACCAAGGTACTTCAGCTTTGAGGTATCGCCCGCGGCCTCTGCACTGGTGATCCGCATGACCGACTTGACCGCCAACGCCGACCTTGTGGTTCGGAAGGCGCCCAACTTCCCGACGCTCGCCGAGTTCGACTATGGCAGTTTCCGGCCCGGCTATATGGCGGAGGAGGTCGTGATCATGACGAACTCGGCCCCCGTGCCGTTGACGCCGGGAACCTGGCTGATCGGCGTGTACAACCGGGACACGGCACCGGCTTCCTACACGTTGCTGGCCGTCGAGCAGGCATGGACCTCTCCGATTATCACCCTGACCAACGGGGTGCCGTATCTTGGTGCGCTTGCGGTGGATGAGATCGATTACTTCCGGTTTGTCGTGCCGGCGGAGGCGCGACGGGCACAGTTCGATGTCATGGACCCAACCGGGGATGTGATCCTGGTGGCTCGCAAGGGCTGGCCGCCGGCCACGCTGGACAACTTCGATTACGTGAGCATGAATCCGGGCCGGAGTGACGAACAGATCGTGCTGTTCCCGGATAGTGACCCGATTCCGCTCGCTCCCGGGGAGTGGTACCTGTCGGTCGTTAACGGGTCGGGGAATCCCGCCTCCTATGTGGTGCGAGCCACGGCGTGGCCGGAGACGGGCCGGCCGGTGACCGTCACGGGCGCGACTTTGGTGGGAACGAACCTCTGCTTGTCGTGGTCGGCGTTGCCGGGTGCGCGGTATTACGTGGAAGGCACCGAAACGATCGAGGCGCCCCAGTGGGTCCCGGTCTCACCGAACCTGACACCGACCAACAACCCCGCCACCTGGTGCATCCCCCTGCCGTCCCAGTACCATTTCTTCCGCGTGGTGGACGGAATTCGCGGGGAACCCTGAGCGGCGAAGACGGGAGCCGGCCATGGAGCGGGGCCATGTCGCTGTTTTGTGTGCGAATCCGGCCCTGGATGTAGAGTGGCTTGTGGACGGCCTCCGTGAGGAGGAGCGGAACCGGGTCTTGGAGGAACGCCGCTGGGCCGGTGGCAAGGGGGTCAATGTGGCCCGTTGGCTCCGATACCTGGGCGTGCGGACTCGACTGGTCTTACCGGTGGGCGGCGACACGGGAGCGGAACTGCTCGGCCTGCTGCGCAGGGAAATGCTGGCCGGCGAGGCCTGCGAAATCCACGGTGCCACGCGGGTGAACGTGGTGATCACCACCCCGGCCGGGAGACAGTGGCGGTTCAACCGCGAGGGTCCAACACTCCGGCGCGGGGAATGGCAGGCGGTGGTAAAACAGTTTGTGGCTTCCATGGAGGGGGCCTCGCTGGCCGTGTTATCGGGTAGTCTGCCCCCGGGCGTGAACCGGGATGCGTATGCCGACTTGATCGGGCGTGCGCGGGCTTGCGGAGTGCCCACGGTTCTGGATTGCGAGGGAGAGGCCTTGCGCAAGGCCCTGACCGCAGGGCCGTTTCTGGTGAAGGTGAACCAGGCGGAGCTTGCAGACTGGTGGGGCCGGGAACTCGCGGATGAGGCGGAGGTGCTGGAGGCGGCCGCTTCCATGACGGAGGCCGGTGCGGAGTGGGTGTTGGTGACACGCGGGCCCGAGCCGGTTCTGTTGATACAACGGGGACAGGGACTGCGGATCAGGCGCCCGGTGCCCAGGGTCAGGGTGCGAAACCGGTTGGGGGCGGGCGATGCGCTGATGGCGGGACTGTGTTGCGGGTTGGTGAAGGGACGCGCTGCGGAAGAATGGGTTGCCATGGGAATTGATACGGCGGCCGTTTTTCTCCGGTCCGAGCCCGGTCGACGGCCCCCGGCCCCGGCATTGAAACGGCTTCGTGCCCGGCTTGGCCGAGCCCGGGACGGGGCCTGACGGGTGTAGGATCGGGCCGGTTTCCCGGGGCGAGGGCGTCCGCTGACAGGGGGCGCAATTCGGGTTATGGTAATGGTATGAGACCGGTTGGCGTTCCCCTGGGAGCGCTGGTGAGCTGGGGATTGTTCATGAGTGTTTCGTTTGTGGGTTGTGCACCGCCCGAAGAGCCGCAGGCCCAGACGGAATTGCGGCGTCGGATGGTGCGGGAGCAATTGCGCGGGCCCGGACGGGACATCCGTAACGAGCGGGTTTTACAGGCCATGGAGAAGGTTCCCCGGCACGAGTTTGTGCCGGAGTCGGTCCGCGCCCATGCCTACGAAGACCGGCCGTTGCCGATTGGTTACGGCCAAACCATTTCCCAACCCTTCATCGTGGCGTTCATGACGGAACAGGTGAACCCGCAACCGGGGGAAAGGATTCTGGAGGTCGGCACAGGGTCGGGATATCAGGCCGCCATCCTGGCGGAGATGGGAGCCGAAGTTTACACGATCGAGATTCTGCAACCGCTGGCGGAGCGTGCCGAATCCACCCTGCGCCGTCTGGGCTATACGAACGTGCACGTTCGAACCGGCGACGGGTATCTGGGCTGGCCGGAAGCCGCACCGTTTGACGCGATCCTTGTCACGTGCGCGCCCGACCACGTGCCCGCCCCATTGGTGGAACAGCTCAAGGATGGTGGTCGGATGATCATCCCCGTGGGACCTCCGGGGATGCAAGAGTTGGTGGTTTTACGAAAACGGGAGGGGAAGCTGGAGCGACGGGCGGTGCTGCCGGTCCTTTTCGTGCCGATGACGGGTCCCGGAGTGGAAGGAACCAAACGATAGGAAAGAATGACGACCGTTCCGGGCGGACAGATCCGCCTTGTGTGCATCATCCGGTCGCCCCCGGGACCGCCGGGCGACCGCGGGTTGGGATGGGGACACTGATCACTCGCCCGGGCATCAGGCGCCGGCGATGGCGTTCAATCGCGCGCTGAGCCGGGACTTGGCGCGGGCAGCCCGGCCGAGCGGGATGACGCCGGCCTGGACGGCCTTATCCACCGCCGACACGTAGGAGCGGAAGGCCTCTTCTGCCGCCTTGCGGTCGCCGGTGGCGAGCGCGGCCATGTAAGCCTTCTTCAGGCGCTTGATGCGCGTCTTGTAGGCCAGGTTCCGGCGCCGACGCCGTTCGCTAACCCGTACTGCCCGTTCTGCAGACTTCGTGTTCGCCATATCGATGTTCGTTGCGACCCCTTGGGTCGTTCAAAAACCAGTGGCCGAACAACGTACCAACCGGGCGCCGGTTGTCAATCGCTGAACTGGACAGCCAATGGGCAACGTGAATCCTTAGCCAGCCGTTGGGGCGGGGTGCAAAACGATGTTTTCGAATCGGAGGAGTCTCTAAACGGGATCGGGGAGGGATCTGGGGCCCATCGGGGAGGGGTCGCCCGGGCGCCGGAAGGGCCGCAGGGCCAAGCCAGGGTGGTCTTTTTCCCAGATGCGGGCATGCTCCGCCCTGGCCGCCAGGGGCGGTCGGCGCGTGCGGGGTTCGTGCCGTGGCTCCGGTTTAGCCGGAGGGCACCGCCGCTTCCGCCGCCACGGCCCGCCACCAGCGCGCTTGCCACTGGTGCCACCAG
>NZ_JAAKYA010000067.1 GCF_011044775.1 Limisphaera ngatamarikiensis
CCGCATCGAGGGGGAGGTTCCCCTGGTATGGGCAGTCTGGCGGAAGGTTGCCGGGTTCTGGTGGTGTGGTGCAACGGACCCTGCGGCCGGCCCGATACCTCCCCGAACCAGGTGCCGTACCGCCCCCCGCAGGCGCCCGTCTGTCAGACCGCCGAGCCGCCATCCAATGGGGTGCAGCCGCGAACGGCCGGCGGGCAGAACCTGCGCGGGGAAGCGGGCATGGCGCCCGAGCCGCTGATTCATCCAGCGACGTTTGCGTGCGGCGGAGTAGCTCACGATCCGGTGCAGCGCAACATCCACCGGTGTCAGCCGCTCGGCCAGCTCCCGAAATCCGATCCCATCCTGCTGGCGGTGTGGGGGCATGCAGATCCCAAGGAGCCGGGCCTCCACCCGGTCACCCGTCGCAAACAGCGTCAGGGTTCGGCGGCCCAGCGTGTCGTGTGTCATCGCTGCACAACAGGCCGGTTTTACCGGCAGGCCGGGGCGCGCCGGATTCGGCGTCTGAATTTGGCTCTTCTCCGCGGCGCAGGGCCCCAAGGCCCGGCCTGGCGGATCCAAACCCAGCCCCACAACGTCCCGCACCTTCTCCAGAAGATGGAGGGCACGCCTGACCTTGAAGGGGCGGATCCCGTGGAGCTGGATCGCCTGCACCCTCCGGGCGCAATGCACCATCGAGAGGGTGACATCCGTCGTCCGGGCCCTCGTGTGCATGCTCCTGTGCGTGAGGTTCAAGGGGCGGGGCCGCACGGTGCGTTCCAGAATCCGCCGCGGCCGTTGATTGCCGCGTGTCGGTCGCCGTCCGGCCGGTGGGGCCTCCTCCCCGACGCCGGCCCGCCTTTCGGAGGCAAAACACATCCGTCAAAAACCGGCGCTGGCGGTCGAGAAAGCCGGTCAGGGCGGCAACCCACCACTATGGGTGCCTTCCGCTGCCAGCAGGAGGCCCCGGGCCCGGCCAACCCTTCATGCAGCCCTGCTGCCGCCGCGGCTCCATCGTTCCCGGGCTGCCCACCCGCCCCAGCCCAGTCGCCCCCTCAAAGCTTGGCGTGGCAC
>NZ_JAAKYA010000068.1 GCF_011044775.1 Limisphaera ngatamarikiensis
GTGTGGATCGGCGTCGGGTGGACTGGACGTACGATGCGTTGGGGCGTCGGGTACGGCAGGTGCGGTACGTCTTGACCAACAGCACGTGGCAGGTGGTGGAGGATCTGAAGCTGGTGAGTGATCCGGAGCTGTTCGGTCGTCACATTGCGGAGCTGAACGGGACGAACGGTGCGGTGGTGCGGTCGTACGTGTGGGGATTGGATCTTTCGGGAAGCCTGGACGGAGCGGGTGGTGTGGGCGGGTTGTTGTGGGTGCGGTTGAGCGGTGGGGCTGCTGCGGGGCTACACTTTGTGACGTATGACGGCAACGGGAACGTCTGGAACCTGGTCTCGGCGGGCACCGGTACCGAAACTGCCCGGTACGAGTATGGACCGTTTGGGGAGCCTTTGCGGATGACGGGTGCTGCGGCCGGTGTGAATCCGTTCCGCTTCAGCACGAAGCGCACGGAGGACGGAACGGGCCTGGTGCTGTACGAATATCGCGCCTACTCACCCAGCTTAGGTCACTGGCTGAGTAGGGATAAGATAAACGAAAAAGGAGGGATAAATCTTTATGGATACACAGCAAACCAGCCAATCGCTGCAATAGATTTCCTTGGCTTAGATTATTATATTGTGCAGACAGAAGGAGCTTGTGGGGTTAAGCACCGGGTTTTGGTGGGAGAGATAAATCGCACTAATTCTTACATGATCCACTTCGCGCCAAATACGGAACGCATCCTCTCTCTACGGCGCATTTGTGGCGAAGGCAAGTATAGCTATGGGGGTGTGTACAATAGACCTGCGCGGGACCTAGCTGCGGAGCTGGGACCAGTAGAAAAACATGTTAAGACTACACCAGAAGAAGACGAGAGGATGCACAACGCGGCGAAAGCATTGGACGGAGTGAAACGGACGTATTGCATACTAATACATGACTGTCGCTCAATAGAGCGTGATTGCAAAAAGGAGGCTGAGCTACAATCGAAAGCAGAGGAGCAAGCAAACGTGGAGAACGAGGTAACGCAATCAAGGTGAAGCATATGAAGGGCATACGGAAAGCATGTGTTGCTGTGGCAGCAGTTTGTGTTGTTGCCGTTGCCCTTCCCATACTCAATTGTGTTGTGCCGTATAATCTCATGCATCGGCAATTAATTGAAGCTGCGTATTTGCGTGTGGAGATACACAATTGGCAGGAGACTGGTACATTCGTAGGGAGGCCGCCAAGATGTATGCCTTATCACACAAACCTTATTCTGAACGGGACACATTATGAGATTATTGTGAGAAATGAGGCGGAATGGATTAGGCGTTACGGGTATCTTCTTGGGGCACAGGACGGCACGGTGATATGGGTTGGCAAGAACGGGAAGATGAAGGTGATTCGCCGGTAGGAGTGAAGTGCAGAATGGAGGTGGTGAGAGAATAGAGTCCGTTTTAATTCACGAACTGAGCAGCAGCCCGACAAAAGCACCTTGGTTTATTGCGGGCGCCATAATGCCAATCGTCTTTTGGTGTATAATGGCAATGGCGATGTTGCGGCGCCTGCGAAGAGCAGTGATGGAGCCATCTCTACGAGCTACGAGTGCGGGCCCTTTGGGGAAGGTATACGTTCAACAGGGCCGATAGCGAACAATGAGCCCTTCCACTTCAGCACTAAGGGAACGTGCAACGTAACGGATAAGGTGATGTACGGATACCGTGCTTATTCACCGAGCTTAGGTCGTTCGCTGAATAGAGACGTGATCAATGAACTTGGACATCGTGTGTTCACAGTGGAGCGGCACTTTCGCCTGAACCTGAGCGAGGAACAGGACCTGTATTGCCCGCTTATGAATGACGTCGTGAATCGTTACGACGCTGACGGGCGTGGGATTGTTCCAGTTATCGTGGCCGGTTCCATCGGTATTGGCATCCGTTACTGCACGGATGTTCTCGGGTGTCGGCTGCGGGTGCTGTTAGCACTGTCCGGCGGTGAACAGGAAGCCGATCGGGTAGCCCCGGACGACACCACTCAGCGCGGACCAAACGCTGCTGAGGGAGGCGATGCTGACGCGCCAACGCACTGCATTGCAGCGTGCAATCTGGCCAGAAATTGGTGGCCCTGCTTCGGACCTGACGGCGCTTTGGAACGGTTGCAGGCCAGGGAAACGAGCGGATCTCTAGGCTCCCAAATGGACAGATTGAATAACGAGGTTGGGTTTGGCATCGGATATGGACTTGAGTGTGGCAAAAGCTGCACTGACGCTTGTCTAGATGCGCTACGGAAGGGCCTGCTCTACGAGATCCGAAACGGTCAGATTGTTCCGAGCTCTGATGAATGATGGACGCTGGTGCAGTGAAACGTCGGTGGTTATGGATCGCAATTGGGGCGCTGGCGGTTCTGTACTGTATGAATTGGCTGTACACGCCAGAGATTGTAGGCATTGTTAAGCTGGAGGAGTTCTATCGACCCAAAGGCAGGCTGACGTTTGATCCCGAAAAGTGGCGTGCGCCATCGTATTTCGGGCAGCGATATGAAATGGTTGACGACCTGCTTCAGAGATGTTTGCCCCTTGGGTTGAGCCGTGAAGAGGTCGAAAGCCTGCTTGGGCCTCCTCATTTGGTCCAGCTTTTAGGGGAGGATACACTGGTGTGGTATGAGCTGGGACGGCGAAGGGATTATCCTTCCCGTAGCATCTTCTTCCCGGGTAGGCTTGTTAACGTTGAGACATGGTTATTGGAGCTTCGCTTTAGAGATGGACGGCTGTATGCAGCAAAGGTTACCGAGAGCTAACGAGTTGTTGGGAGATTGTTGAGCAGGGTGTCAACATATTGGCCATAGGCACCAGTTATGGGGAAAGTAGCGTGTGCATTCGAACCGGATGCTGTAGGAGTCGCGCAGGAAGTATGGGCGGCCAGCATCACGCGTACCTGGAGTTCATCCCGATCGTGGCCTCAACGGCACGAAGGGCCCAGGAACCGCTGCGGGCACCCTGTGTTCAGCGGGCCAGGTTGTTGGTTGAACCTCGGGGGGCACGAAGGCACCGGGCGTACCTGCAGGGGCTCGGGATGCACGTAGCCGTACAGCCTGCGGGGAAGCGCTGGGGGGCGCCGGTGCTTACCAGCCGAGTGGACATCTAGACGCCATGGGGTGGGCAAGGACGGTGACGGTTCTGCCTTGGCTGCGGCGGCGCAGGTAAGCGACGGGCCGTATCCCGCCGGTCCCTAGAAAGATGCGGCCACAGGGGACTGCGCCCCTCCCGGAGATCGCGAGATCCAAGGCACCCCAGCCCATTTGCCAAGTCGGGAGGGACCGCGCCCTCGCGGTCTGGAAAAACATCGGGCGCAGAGGACTACGCCCCTCCCGGACATCGTCCAGCCGTGGGCATTCTTCGAAATTGGCCAGCCCGGGAGGGACCGCGTCCTCGCGGTCCGCAAGAAAAGGCAGACCACGGGAACCTCTGCGGGACCTGCAACCACATCCGATGGCTGGGTGCCCTTGCGAGCCCCGACAGGTCGGGGAGGGACGGCGTCCCCGCCGTCCGCAGGATTATTGGGCACAGGGGACTGTGCCCTCCGGCAAGGTCGCATGGGAGGGACCGCGTCGTAGCGGTCCGCAAAAATATCGGGCACAGAGGACTGCACCCTTCCCGCGATCGTTGCCCGGTAGGGGCCGCGTCCTCGCGGTCCGCAAGAGTATCGGGCACAGAGGACTGTGCCCCTACGGTAAAGCCGCATGGGAGGGACCTCATCCCCGCCGTCAGCTCGAATGCGCCTATAACAAACTGCTGATCGGAAGCGATACCGGCAAGCCGGCTTTTGCCGGCGCAAGGGGCTGCGGAAAACATTGCCAGACACCAACTGCCGCCATAGAGATCGCGACCTGCTTTGCGCGGGCTCTTCTGGCCGTTCTCCGTGTCCTCTGTGTCTCTGTGGTTCGCCCCCTCCATGGCTCTGGACCGACGGGACCGGCTGCAGGGCGAGGTGCGGTCGGCGGTGGTGGTGCAGACGCCGGAGCTGATCATCCACGACCTGGACGGGAATCTTGTCCGGGACGGTCGGTGGGTGTACAGTTGGGATGCTGAGAACCGGCTGGTGCGCGTGATGAGCTGGGGCAGTGTGGATCGGCGTCGGGTGGACTGGACGTACGATGCGATGGGGCGTCGGGTACGGCAGGTGCGGTACGTCTGGACCAACAGCACGTGGCAGGTGGTGGAGGATCTGAAGCTGGTGAGTGATCCGGAGCTGTTTGGGCGGCACATTGCGGAGCTGAACGGGACGAACGGTGCGGTGGTGCGGTCGTACGTGTGGGGATTGGATGTTTCGGAGACGCTGGACGGAGCGGGTGGAGTGGGCGGGTTGTTGTGGGTGAGGTTGAGCGGTGGACCTGCTGCGGGGGTGCACTTTGTGACGTATGACGGCAACGGGAACGTGTGGAACCTGGTGTCCGCGAGCACCGGTACCGAGACTGCGCGGTACGAGTATGGGCCGTTTGGGGAGGCTTTGCGGCTGACGGGCGCTGCGGCGGGTTCGAATCCTTTCCGGTTCAGCACGAAGCGGACGGAGGACGGCACGGGCCTGGTGCTGTACGAATACCGGGCTTACAGTCCTACAGTTGGGCGGTGGCTCTGTAGAGATCCGATAGGCGAACATGGTGGATTAAACATGTATGGCTTCGTTGGAAACGATGCTGTTGATCAGTTCGATGTTCACGGCCTTGCAGTGAGGGCAAACCCGAGGTGCAAGGACCACTGCAGGACAGATCTTGACTGCTGTCGGTGTATGGTATTCTGCGAAGGCGAAGGAGGCTGTGAGGCAGCCGTCTACCACATCATGAAGAATCGCCAGAACACCAAATGGCCCGGCGACTTCGGTGGCGAGAAAGACTTCTGCGCTCAAGCCAAATCGACTAGGTTCGATTGTGGCCCGAAGGGTAAGGTGCTGATTGATGGGAAACCTGGTGGCGGGCGGGACCGCTATGATCAGTGCTGCACAAAAACGTTGCCACAAGGACGCTCTTTAGACAGCGCCGGGAGAATATGCGAGAACCCCGGCCAAGACCCGACCGGCGGTGCACAGTTCTTCTTCACAGTCGGACAAACGCCGAAGTGGATGGAATACAACGTCAGTATAGGGAACTGCTCAAAGGTAACAGTACCGGGCTGCAGGCTGGACATTTACAAGTGCAAAGAACAAACCAAGCCAGTGCCCCCGGGCTGGAAACCACCCAACCGCTAGCCTG
>NZ_JAAKYA010000069.1 GCF_011044775.1 Limisphaera ngatamarikiensis
AACTGGTGTGTTTCGACTGAACGCATAATCTGCGAGGTCGGCGCGCGCTTTTCTCCGCAACTTCACCACCGGTCCTTGCAACGATTCCCACCCCATCGGATCCCGGCTCAACCACCTTCCCATGCTGGGACTGTAGGCGCGGTATTCGTACAGCACCAGGCCCGTGCCGTCCTCCGTCCGCTTCGTGCTGAACCGGAACGGATTCCAACCCGCCGCAGCGCCGGTCAGCCGCAAAGGCTCTCCAAACGGGCCATACTCGTACCGCGCAGTGTCGGTACCGGTGCTGGCCGAGACCAAGGTCCACACGTTCCCGTTGCCGTCGTACGTCACAAAGTGCACCCCCGCAGCAGCCCCACCAGTCAACCTCACCCACAACAACCCGCCCACACCACCCGCACCGTCCAGGGTTTCCGAAAGATCCAGACCCCACACGTACGACCGCACCACCGCACCGTTCGTCCCGTTCAGCTCCCCAATGTGACGACCAAACAGCCCCGGATCACCCACCAGCTTCAGATCCTCCACCACCTGCCACGTGCCGTTGGCCCAGACGTACCGCACCTGCCGTACCCGACGCCCCAACGCATCGTACGTCCAGTCCACCCGACGCCGATCCAC
>NZ_JAAKYA010000070.1 GCF_011044775.1 Limisphaera ngatamarikiensis
ACCTCCCCGTGCGCCCTCTGCACCTCTGAAATTCATCGCAATGCCACATCCGCCCAAAGCGCGCTGGCCAAAGCATCCGGTGGGTTGGACGCTGGCGTTGAGGCTCAGGACTTCGACGACATCCAGTTGCGCTCGAGGCTGGCCCTGCGGACTCTATGGATCGTTCCTTTCAGTGCCATGATCACGTCCCGTCGAACTTTCCTCCCCGCTGTGCACCTCAATCCACGGGCAAGCCCGTTAGGGCTATCCCCACAAACCCCATCACCAAAAACGTTAGACACTCACCCAACATTCCCACCACCGTGAACCCGAGCTTCACATACCACTTCCCCGGGTACAACAGGCCAGCCACAAAAGGAAGAACGGTCAGCCCAAGCAAATAAGGCCCTCCATAGTCGACCATAACCTGTCCGGGATGCACAACCTTGCGCCACACATACGCCGACACCATGATTGCACCCGCTCCACCCGCGCCACACAACGCCCATTTCCACCGCTTCAGCGCCCACCCCAACCACACGCTGCCAAATAACACCAGGTGTACGGCAAGTTGCAGCCAACCCCCCAACCATCCGCCACCAAAGGAAATGGCATCGGATATAAGACCTCCAATTAGCGTCATGCTATACGCGGTTCCCAACACCGCTTTTGCAAGCCTAGAACGTACACTCGGCTCCATGATAACAACCCGTAATCTGATATGGCGTCCATCCACAAGCCAGTCTATTCTGCATTGCCCATACCAAGATGGTTGCGCCTTCACCTTTCAAGGACCGGTGCGTTTTTCGCCACTTGGGATCGAAATCGTACGTGTCATCCAGACAGACGCTGAACGAAAACGCCCCACACGCGCATGAAGTGCTGATGGTCAGCTCCACGTAGCCCAGCGCAAGCTCCCATGGAGCGCCCACAGCCGCCACCTCTTTTGTCGAGTTCATCCAGTACCGACTACCATGCTTGCAACGGCGCCGCTCCGCTTCGATCATGTCCAACACTGTCATCCCGTTCCCGGCTCTGGCAGCGCTTACCACCGATTCCATGTCCCTGCACGATAACTCCCACGTCCCCCCAGTGCCCGACACATACCTGTCCCACGCTGCCTTCTCCTGTGGTGTATTCAAGTAGCTCCTGATAAGATCTGCGGCTAGACGGCAGCGTAACGGCGGTCGCGGCGGGGAAGGCGGCCGGGGTGGATACCGAGGACAACCGAAATATGGACAATGGCCCTGGAG